>CAYNBG010000146.1:0-2973 GCA_964395495.1 uncultured Staphylococcaceae bacterium | reverse complement strand
AGCTGGGAGAGCATCTGTTTGACGTACAGAAGGTCATAGGTTCGATCCCTATAGTACCCACCATTAAGTGCATTAGGTCCTACTTGTTAGGACTTTTTTTGTGCCTTATTCATTAATATATAAATTAAATTTATTGAATGACTTAAATATATCAATAAAATTTATAAAATATGCATTTTGTATAGTTTTTATATAATTAAAACTATGTTTTTATGAAAAAAATGTTTAATTTTACATAAATTAAGAATATAATTTATTTATAAAATTAAGGAGAAATATAATATGGCTGAAATCAAAAAAAAGATGCTAAGTGTTGATGGAAATACTGCTGCAGCATTGATGAGTTATAATTTTACAGAAGTAGCAGCAATTTTCCCTATTACTCCATCATCACCTATGGCTAATTACGTAGATATTTATTCAAGTCAAGGTAAAAAGAATTTCTTTGGAAATCCTGTCAAGGTTTGTGAAATGCAATCTGAAGGTGGTGCTTCAGGTGCTCTTCATGGTGCTATGCAAGGTGGAGCTTTTGCTACAACTTATACAGCAAGCCAAGGTTTATTATTAATGATTCCAAATGTATATAAATGGTGTGGTGAATTACTTCCTGCTGTTATGCATGTTAGTGCAAGAAGTTTAGCAACAAGATCATTATCTATTTTTGGTGACCATCAAGATGTTTATGCAATAAGACAAACAGGTATTGCAATGCTTTGTTCAGATAGCGTTCAAGAAGTAGCAGATTTAGCTTCTCTTGCTCATTTAATTGCAATTGATGCTAGTTATCCAGTTTGTCATTTCTTTGATGGATTTAGAACATCACATGAAATTCAAAATGTAGAATTTATTGACGATGAAGAATGGAAGAAATTAGTTCCATGGGATAAAGTAAAAGAATTTAAAAAGAATGCATTAAATCCTCATGGACATGCTGTAACTCGTGGAGGAGCAGAAAATGATGATATCTACTTCCAAGGTAGAGAAGCACAAAACGCTCATTTTAACAATGTATTACCAGTTGCAGTAAAATACTTTAAGAAAGTATCTAAATTAACCGGAAGAAATTATGCTCCATTTGTTTATTATGGTGCTAAAGACGCTACAAAAGTAATTATTGCTATGGGTAGTGTTAATGAAACTGTCTATGAAGTAGTAACAGATTTAATGAAAAAAGGCGAAAAGGTCGGTATGGTTAGAGTCCATCTTTATAGACCTTTCTCTGCAGAATTATTAGTTAAATCTTTGCCAAGAACTACAAAAGAAATCGCTGTATTAGATAGAAGTAAAGAGTTAGGTAGTGTTGGTGAAGGCTTATATGAAGATGTTACTAGCGCATTAAATTTAATGGGTAAAAAGAATATTAAAGTTATTGGCGGAAGATATGGTTTATCAAGTAAAGATACTCAACCAAAACACATTAAATCAGTATTTGACTTTATGTTAAGTGGTGATGAACATCATAATTTTACAGTTGGTATTGTCGATGATGTTACACATCTTTCAATTCCAGTTGATGAAAAATATGAAATTGCTCACGATTACACATCTTGTTTATTTTATGGTTTAGGTAGCGATGGTACAGTTGGTGCAAATAAATCATCTATTAAAATTATTGGTGATGCAACACATCAATATGCTCAAGCTTATTTTGCTTATGATTCAAAAAAGAGCGGAGGTGTTACACGTTCTCATCTTAGATTTGGTAAAGAACCAATTCATTCAACATATTATGTAGAACATGCTGATTTTGTAAGTTGTTCACTTGATACATATATCTTTAAATTTGATATGTTAAAGAATTTAAAAGATGGTGGAACATTTTTACTTAATACTGATATGAGTGATGAGCAATTAATTAAGTCTCTTCCAAATAGAGTTAAATATCAATTAGCTACAAAACATGCTAAATTCTTTGTAATTGATGCTAATAAGATTGCTCTAGAAATCGGTATGGGAAGACATACTAATACAATCCTTCAATCAGCTTTCTTCTATTTAAATCCACAAATTATGCCTTATGAAGAAGCTAATAAATGGATGAAGAAATTAGCAGAAAAAACATATTCCAAAAAAGGTGAAGAAGTTGTTAAACTTAACTATACTGCTATTGATAAAGGTACAGAAGGACTTAGAGAAGTTAAAGTTGATCCTTCATGGAGCAGTTTATCTCCTTTAAGAGAAAGAAAAACAATTGGAGATGAATATATTGATTCATATGTTGATTATATTAATACATTAGATGGATATGATCTTCCTACATCTACATTTACTAAATATGAATTATTAAATGGTACAATGAGAGAAAATGTTACATATAAAGAACAAAGAAGTATTGCTGATAGAGTTCCTGTATGGCATAAAGAAAATTGTATTGAATGTAATCAATGTGCGTTTGTTTGTCCTCATGCAACAATTAGACCATTCTTATTAACTGATGAAGAAGTTAAAAATGGACCAGAAGGTTTAGAATCGTTAGTTAAACCTGCTATTGGACCTACAGTTAAAGATATGAAATACATTATTCAAATTTCACCTAAAAACTGTGTTGGTTGTGGTCTTTGTGTTAAAGAATGTATGGCAAATAAAACTGCAGCAAAACTTAATACAGGTAAAGTTGCTCTTGAATTAAAAGAAGCAAAATCTGAATTTGATAATGAAAAATATGCTGAATATTTATACAAGCATGTTAAATATAAAGAAGATAAATTCCCTCTTACAACAGTAAAAGGTGTTGGATTTATGATGCCTTATATGGAAATTAGTGGAGCATGTGCAGGATGTGGAGAAACACCATATTATAGATTATTATCTCAATTATTTGGTAAAGATTTATTAATTGCAAATGCTACAGGCTGTTCTTCAATTTATAGCGGATCAACTCCTGAAACACCATTTGTTAATGATAAAAATAATAATGGTGTTGCTTGGGCTAACTCATTATTTGAAGATAATGCTGAATTTGGTTATGGTATG
>CAYNBG010000145.1:996-2982 GCA_964395495.1 uncultured Staphylococcaceae bacterium | reverse complement strand
GTATTAAAACAGTAAATGCAACAACAGTTAAAGCATGTCCTTATGATGTTAATGTTGTAGGTTATAAAAATGGTGTAGCTAATACTTTAAGACTTTGGAGCGCTCAACCTAGTGATGACAATATGGAAAGTGGTCAATCTTTTGATGAATATTTAAATACATTAAATGAATTACATCATGGTTTATATCCCGATGATACAACTGAACATGGTAAATTATTAAGACTTAGACAACAATATTTCTTTGTTAGCGCAGGCCTTCAATCTGTTATTAGAGGTCATTTAAGACAATATAAATCACTTGATAATTTAGGCGAAAAATATGTATTTCAACTTAATGATACACATCCAATTTTAGCTATTCCTGAACTTATGAGACTTTTAATGGATGTTCATGGATATGGCTGGGATGATGCATGGAATATCGTAACTAAATGTTTTGCTTATACAAACCATACAGTTATGCCTGAAGCTTTAGAAAAATGGCCATGTGAATATATTCAAAGATTAATTCCTAGATGCTATATGATTATTGAAGAAATTAATCGTAGATTTATTGAATGGATGAAGAAAAATAAAGTTGAAGAAAGTGATTTTAACAATATGTTAATCATTAAAGATAATATGGTTAGAATGACTAATTTAGCTATTGTTTCATGTTTTTCAATCAATGGTGTTGCTAGACTTCATACCGACATTTTAAAAGCTATCACATTTAAATCATTCTATAAGTTTTATCCAGAAAAATTCAATAATAAAACAAATGGTGTAACTCATAGAAGATGGTTAATGTATGCAAATACTGAATTAAGTGATTTATTAGTTAGTAAAATTGGCGAAGATTGGATTAAAAATCCTGCAAAAATGGAAGATTTTGCTAAATTTGCTGATGATAAAGAAGTATATGCAGCTTTAAGAAAAATTAAGCATGATAATAAGAAGAGATTAGCAAAATACTTTAAAGAACATTATGGTATTGAAATTGATACTCATTCAATTATCGATACTCAAATTAAAAGATTACATGCTTATAAACGTCAATTAATGAATATATTTAGAATCATGCATTTATATTTTGAAATTAAGAATAATCCTGATTTTAAGATGATTCCTCATACATTTATTTTTGGTGCTAAAGCAGCTCCTAGCTATGTATTTGCTAAAAACATTATTACTTTAATTAATGCAGTTGCTAATGTTGTAAATAATGATCCAGAAGTAAGCAAATATATGAAAGTTGTATTTGTTGAAAATTATGGTGTTAGTTTAGCTGAATTAATTATCCCTGCAAGTGATATTTCTGAACAAATTTCATTAGCTGGAAAAGAAGCTAGTGGTACATCAAATATGAAGTTTATGATGAATGGTGCTTTAACATTAGGAACACTTGATGGAGCTAATGTTGAAATTAATGAGCTTGTTGGCGATGAAAATTCATTTATCTTTGGTTTAAAAGTTGAAGAAGTTGAAAAACTTAAAAACAGTGGAACTTATAATCCTTGGGATGAATATAATAACAATGCAAAAATTAGAAGAGTATTAGATTCTTTATTTAATGGTCCATGGTGTGAAGGAATTGATAATAGATTTAGATCAATCTTTGATGAACTTATGAATCATAATGACGAATATTTAATTCTTAAAGATTTTGATAGTTATTTAAAAGCTTGTAAAGATATTGAAAATTATTATACAAAACGCGATATGTGGTGCAAATCTGCAATTATTAATATCGCTAAATCTGGCTATTTCAGTAGTGATAGAACAATTGAACAATATAATAACGATATCTGGCATTTAAAACCAATTAAATTTTAATTAAAATAGGAAGGTGAATAAAAATCACCTTCTTTTTTTTAAAATATTTAATATTTTAGTTTACTTTTTATCTAAATTTTTATATATTATAGTTGTTAAAGAAATTTAACAAATTTTACTCGAAAGAGTGCCCTGGTGGCATTCTTATTTTTTTTAATAGGGGGTATTG
>CAYNBG010000145.1:0-986 GCA_964395495.1 uncultured Staphylococcaceae bacterium | reverse complement strand
TGATGAAATTAAAAAACTGGTAAATGACTTATTAAGTAGTTTAAATTATTCACTTTATTCTTTTAAATATAATGAAGGAAGAAAAAGTGGAACGTTAGAAATTGTTGTAGATAGAGATGAAGATATTAATATAGATGATATCACAGAAATATCTAACAAGATTTCTTCTTTATTAGACGAACATGAATTCAATACTGTTCCCTATACATTGGATATATCTAGTTTAGGTATTGAAAAACCAATAGATGTAGCTAAATTAGATAAATATGTTACTAAATATGTTAATGTACACTTATCAAATCCATATAAAGGATTAAATACATTAGAAGGATATTTAGTCAATGTAAGTGATGAATTTGTTACAATTGAATACAAAGAAAAAACAAGAACAATTACTGCTGTTATTAAAAGAAATGCAGTAGATAAAGCAAGATTAGCAATAAAATTTTAGGAGAAAATATATGGCAAAAGCAAAAAAATCAAACAATAATTTTGTAACATATCTTGAAGAAATGGGTAAAGAAAGAAGACTCGACCAAGATACAATTATTGGAGCTATTAAAGAAGCTTTCGTTACAGCTTATACAAAAAAACTTGAAGATGAGATGAAAATACCAACAACATTAGTAGCACCTAAAGTTAAAAAAAGTGCTGTTAAAAGTAAAGATGGTGCTGTTAAAGATAAAGAAGGAACTATTAAACCTAAAGAGAATAAAAAACTTCCAAACGCATTAATTCGTTTTGATATCGATTTAGAAAAAGGAAAAATGGATTTATTCCATCAATTTAAAGTCACTAGAGAAGATGATATTGAAGATGATTTTATCGAAATTAGTGATGAAGATCCTAGGGTAATTGAAAAAGGTTTAAAAGTTGGCGAATTTTATGAAGAACCAATTGATATTACAACTTTTTCTAAAGGTGATGTTTTAAAATTTATTAATGTTTTTAATCAAAAGATTTCACAAGCTGAAAAAACTGTATTA
>CAYNBG010000144.1:0-2997 GCA_964395495.1 uncultured Staphylococcaceae bacterium | reverse complement strand
AATAATATTTTTTGCTTCTGGAATTGAAATATTGAGTTGCTCTGCTAAACCCCAATCAGAAATTCCATAAACAATACCAAAATTAACTGCTTTAGCTTTTCTTCTTTCTAAAGAAGTTGGCTCTCTATTAATATTAAATATCTTTTTAGCAGTTAATGAATGAATATCTTCATCATTATTAAAAGCGTTTATTAAAGCAGTACAATTGCTTAAAGATGCTAAAATTCTTAATTCGATTTGAGAGTAGTCTAATGAAAGAATATTTAGATTTGGATCATCATAGTAAAAACATTGCCTAATTTGTTTACTTTCTTCGTCTCTAATAGAAATATTTTGTAAATTAGGTTCGCTTGAAGATAATCTTCCAGTTTGTGTAATTGCTTGATTAAATGTTGCATGAATTTTATTGTCTTCTTTTATAAATGGAAGTAATCCATCGATATAAGTTGATAACATTTTAGAATATTTTCTATATTGAAGAATTAAATCTATTACAGGATGTTCATCTTTTAATTCTAAAAGATAATCTACACTTGTAGAATGCTTTTTATTGCCTTTTAAATTTAATTCGTTATATAAAACATTAGCTAATTCTTTAGTTGAATTGATGTTAAATTCATGACCAATTAAAGCGTATACATCTTGTTTAATAATGGAAATTTTATCTTCGTATATCTTTTTAAATTCTAATAATTTATTTTTGTTAATAGGAAAACCTTCGATTTCAATATCTGCTAAAACGTCTTCTAAAGGTAATTCAATATTATTTAATAAATCTAATTGATTTACTTCTAATAATTTATTTTTAATTGTTTCATAAAGCCATAAAGAGAAATAACTAGTAGCAGCAGATAATTCTTTATTGCCTTCTTCAAATAAAGCCATTTCTTTTTTGTAGCAATAATTAATATCGATATTATAATATGCTAAAATTTGATTTATATCGTTTTTAATTGATGGTTCAAGAATATAAGTTCCTAATAATAAATCAAAAAATAATCCATTAATAGTGATGTTGTTATTAAATAAAACACATTTAATCTTTTTATAGTCATAACAGTATTTTTTAATATTTATATTTTTTAATATCTCAATTAAGTTTTTAGCATTTTTTATATTATTTATTTCAATATAATATGTAGAAGAATCGATAGTAATAGAAATGCCATATAAGGAAGCTTCATGATAGTTTATATTTTCAATATCTATATCAATTCCTATCTCTTTTATGTTATCGGTAGGTAAATCGTTAACTATTTTATATTCAACTTTTTTAACTAAATTATTAATAATTCTTTTATCTTTAGGAAGTTTATTTACAAGATTTTTAAATTCATAATGATTTGCAAAAGAAGTAATTTTATTAAAATCATAACCTTTATATTTTAATGAATTAACATCTATATCGAGAGGATAATCGATTTGAATTGTTGCTAATGATTTACAAATTTTACCTTGTTCAGCATATGTTAAAAGATTGTTCTTTAAAGCTTTTGTTTGACTTTCAGCATTAGCTAAAATATTTTCTAGTGTTCCATATTTTTGAATTAATGTTTTTGCGGTTTTGTCTCCAACTTTAGGAATACCTTTTAAATTATCACTAGTATCTCCCATTAAACCTTTGTAATCAATAATTTGAATAGGATCAAATCCCCAAACTTCTTTAAAAGTAGTAGGAGTCATTTCTTGTATATCTTTTAAACCTTTTTTAATAAGTCTAACAGTTATATTATCATCGATTAATTGTAGATAATCTTTATCAGATGTATAAATAACTACTTTATATCCTTCTTTTTCACTTTTTTTAGCAACTATACCAGCAATATCATCTGCTTCAATGTTGTCATCTTCATAATAAGTAATATTTAAACAATCTAATAGTTCTCTAGCAATTGGCATTTGAGTTAATAATTCATTAGGAGTAGCATTTCTATTTGCTTTATATTCAGGATATTGTTTATGCCTAAATGTATGTTTACCTTTATCAAATGCTACGAAAATGGCATCATCTTTATTTAAAGAAGAAATTAAACTTGTCATCATGTTAGCAAAACCAAAAATAGCATTAGTAGGGATACCTTCTTTATTTTGCATTATTGTTTGGCTTGGATCGTGAGGTATTGTAGCATAAAAAGATCTAAATAATAGACTATTACCATCAATAATAACAATTTTGCTCATAATTAATCACCAATCCTTTCAATGTCAGAAACTTGAAAACTTAAACTATCTTTTCTTATTGTCGCTTTCCCTTTTAATAAAAGCGCATCGTTTTCTTTTAATTTATTTGAAATTTTATCATAATCTGAATGGAATAATACACATTCTATTTCTCCAGTTGAATCATAAACTGATAAAAATGCCATAAGTTTTCCTGCATCTTTTCCGTTTTTTACAGTTATAGCTTTTAAACTTCTTAATATAACTAAATAGTGGAGAAATAGTTAGTTTTTAATTCTTTAATTGGAGTAATATCTACATCTTTAATTTTATCTTTATCTACATAATTTAATAAACTATCACTAAGCATAACACCTAATGCATCATATTCATTTTTAATTCTTTCTAATGGGTCATCTATAGTATCAACTTCTTTAAAAGGTGTATTATCTTCAACAATTTTCATCAATGTTAATGTTTTTTGTTTTATAGCTAATTCAATGCTTTGTTTTAAAGATTTTCTATTAGAATTTAATGAATCAAATACACCTGCATCTATTAATTTAGCTATTTGAGTAGAAGTTATAGAATAATCTTTATTAGTCATTCTTGAAACAAAATCATAAAAAGAAGTGAATTTACCATTTTTATTTCTTTCAAAAATGATATTATCTACCATTTTATTTGGAAAATTATTAATACCAGTAAGAGGCAATAATAATTTATTTTCGATAGCTTTAAATACTTTTTCAGATTCATTTATGTTTGGTAATAAAATATCTAAATTAGCCTTTTTCATTTCTAAAATATATTTATTAAATTTAGCATCATTTGTTC
>CAYNBG010000143.1:0-2999 GCA_964395495.1 uncultured Staphylococcaceae bacterium | reverse complement strand
CAAAGATGATATTATGTTCGGTCAATTTGTAGTTGCATTTCATTGTAGAAAAGAACAACGAATTGTAATTGAAAGTTTAAAACTAGAAAGGAGCGAAATAAAACAAGACATAGAACTAGGAGAAACAAAAGCAAAAGATTTTATACTTAACAATTTAAGAGTTAAGAAAAGACCACAAACCATTTTAGAAAATCAAGAGAAAGGAGAAAACATAGAATGGATGAAATTGTCAAATATAGCGATATTAAGAAAATAGATGACATCGTTAAAACATTTGCAAGTATACCAATAGGAATTACTATGCAAGACAACCAACCAAAGTTTACTATTGCAAACTATGGCGAGTTTAGAGCGTTAATAGCAAATTTATTAAGTGAATATGATAAAGATATTGTCATAACACCAAACAATTTAAGAGTTTACGAAAAAGAAGCTGCTTCAATATCAAACTTTATGAAAACTTTAACAAAAAGTAAAAAAGAGTTTATTAAGCAATTTACAGATGATTTAGAAAACGAATATAAAGAACTTAAATCAATGTGTGAAGCAACTTACAATAAAATACATAAAGAAACTGTTGCATTTAGAGATAATCAAAAAGGAAAAATTATTGATGTATCAAATGATGATGTTAAAGAACTTGATACAATAAATGTATTAGTTAAATGTAAAAAAGATGATGTAGTTTTGTTAGAAGAGTTTGCAAGATTGCATAAAATGGAAATATTAATAAAAGGAGAATAAAATATGGCATACGAAAACAAACAAACACAACCAAATATGAGCGTTATTCTTGCTTCCAATGGAGCAAAAGCATTAGGACAAAATTTAAACTTAACAAGCGAACAATTAATGAAAGCAAACAGCACTGCACTTGCTCTCAGCTCAAACCCAAGTTTAAAGAATTGTGATAGATTTTCAATTTTAAAATATTGTTATGAAACAGCAAGATATAATTTTAGTAGGGAAGATTGCATTTACCCTGTTCCTTATGGAAATTCAATTCAAGCACAATTAGGTTATAAAGGTTTAAGAGAATTAGTTTTAAGAAGTGGAAAGTATAATGAAGTTAATTGTAGTTTAGTTTATTCTTGTGATAGTGTTTATAGAGATGAAGAAACAGGAAAAATTAAAGTTTCATTTAACAAAGATTATACAAAAATCACAGGTGCAAAAATAATCGGTTATTATGCTTATGCAGTTGATACCAAAGGCGAAGTCGTAAATACTTTATTTTGGAGCAAAGAACAAGCACAAGAACACGGAAAGCAATATTCTAAAACTTATAATTCATTATGGGGAAAAGATGATGTAAGTTTTAATAAAATGGCAAAGAAAACATTAATTAAACAATTATGTAGTGAATTATCAACAACACCTGAAATTAGCAATGCAATAAGTCAAGATGGTTATGTTTATTCCACAGCTAAACAACAAGGTGGCTATGTTGATAACCCAAACAATTTTACAAACACAGAAAGGGCAATAGATAAAGTCCTTGAAGATGAAACAAGCATTAAGGAAGATACAGGCGAAGTCGTAGATGAAGTAGAAACACCATTTTAAAGCGATTTAAGAAAGATTTTTGCAAGAGTGGTATAAATAATCATTCTTGCAAAAAATGGTTAAAGAAAGGCGATATATGAAAAATCAAAGAATGATAAACACACAAATAACCAATAACGATGATTTCTTGGAATTACCTATAACAAGTCAATATATTTATTATAGATTAATTGAGAATTGCGATAATGAAGGTTTCATTGATAATGTTAAAATGTTATGTAGGAGTTTTCAATGCTCCATTAAAGATATTGAAAATCTAGTTGAAGCAAACTTTTTAATAACAAAGGACAAAAAGATTTATTGTATTAAGCATTGGAACATACTTCAATGGCAAAGATACGAAAGATTAGCGCCTAGCAAATATTCATTAAGAGATGATTTATACATTAAAGAAAATGGAAGTTATACACTTAATGAAAACGAAGGTATAAGATACATTGCATTTTTTGAAATCATTAAGCAATACGCAAAAAGTGAACCAAGAGATAAAAAAGAATATTATTATAACTATGTTGTTAAATTAATTAATAAACATAATATTAATCAATTAACAATAAACAATAAGCAAATAACAATAAACAATAATCAAATATCAATAATCAATAAGCATTTACAGACAAATGACAGTCAATGTCAGTCAAACGATGATTATTGCGAAAATCCATTTAGTGATTAAGGGGGAAATTATGGGATTAAAAAAGATTAGAAACGAGCAAAACATTAGTTTAGGAAAATTAGCTGAATTAACAGGTTTAAGTTTAGCAGGAGTATTTAAAGCAGAAAAAACAAAATGCAATAATGCAACTGTAAAAACATTAAAGAAAATGGCAGTCGTTTTAAAATGTAATTGGTGGGACTTAGTAGATTAGTATGTTAAGCAAAGAACAATTAATTGAAAATTATTCTATTTTAATAATGGAATATAAATCACATCTAAGAGTATTTTATATTTTAAATAATCAAGAACTAACAAAAGAATTAGTTTATCAAAAATCTTTATTGCAATCACATCAAGAGTTTATATTACAAAAAAATTATGAAAATAGAACTTGTGAATATATACAAGAAAGAATGGCAACATTAAGAAGGGCATATTTAGAGTTTTTAAGAGAATACGCGACTTATTTAGAAAAGGAGTTAAAGAGTTATGATGAAACCACATCCAACAGGAAGAGTGAATTACTTAATAAATGGAAAATCATTTGAGAATGAACCAAATAAAAGAGATGCAAAAGAAAAAGCAATTCAATATTGCTTAGACAATTTTATTGACCCAAAAGAAATTATTAAGTTTGATAGCAGAACCGAAAGAGATAGATATTTATATTTAAAAGAACTTGAAAGAGTAGGAATGATAGAAAACTTAACTCATCATTTTGTTTTGTTGGTTCAGGAAGAGTATACAAATAGTGCAGGAGATAAAATACCAGCTA
>CAYNBG010000142.1:0-3008 GCA_964395495.1 uncultured Staphylococcaceae bacterium | reverse complement strand
AGATGATTCGGGATAATTGCTGTCATTAAACTGGTTTTAAAATTTATTTTGATTTAGTTGAAAAAACAGGGATTAAATTTATACCTTATTTAATGGATATTGAAACAATTAAAAAATATAAAGATAATTGTAAGAAATTAGCAGTTAATGATATTAAAAATTTAAAAAACTGTTTAAAAGATAATAAATATGCTTGTTTTAATGATTTAATTATATATATGTTAAAATACAATATTAAGTTAGAACAAGAATCAATAGATTTTAAAGATTTTGCTTAAAATAGGAGGAAATGAAAATGAATTACGATTTAAATAGATTTATAAAAGCTCAAGAATTTGTTTATAACGATGTATTAGAAGAATTAAATAATGGTTTAAAAAGATCTCACTGGATTTGGTATATTTTTCCTCAGCTTAATGTATTGGGACAAAGTTATGATTCTCGATATTATGGCATATCGTCATTAGAAGAAGCTAAAGAATATATGAAAGATAATATTTTAAGAAGTAGATATATAGAATGTTGTAAAGTTTTAAAAAAACATAGTGATAAAAATATAAAAGAAATACTTGGAAATCTTGATGCTTTGAAATTTAATTCTTCATTAACTTTATTTAGTTTTGTAGATTTTGAAGGTAATGAAATTATTAAAGAATTGTTAGACATTTTTTATAATGGAAATAAATGTGAAATAACAATAAATTTCTTAAAAAATGAGCGTAAATAATTTTTATTATAAATGTAAATAAGCTATAATATTTAAGTTTTAAAGGCTAATTATGATCAATCAATTTTCAAGAACGGAATTAATATATGGTAAAGAGGCAATGGATATTTTAAAAAATAGCCATGTTTGTGTTTTTGGTATTGGTGGAGTTGGTGGATATGTTTGCGAGGCCTTAGCAAGAAGTGGTGTAGGTCATTTTACACTTGTAGATAATGATGTAGTGAGTTTAACAAACTTAAATAGACAAATAATCGCTACTATGGATACCATTGGTAAATATAAAGTCGATGTTATGAAAGATAGAATTTTAAGTATTAATCCAGAATGTAGTGTAAATACTTTTAAATGTTTTTATCTTCCTAGTAATGCAGATCAATTTGATTTCACTCATTATGATTATATAGTTGATGCAATTGATACTGTTACTGCTAAAATATCAATTATTTTAAAAGCACAAGAAGCTAATGTAAAAATAATTTCTTCTATGGGGGCAGGAAATAAAACTAATCCTATGGCTTTTAAAATTACTGATATTTATAAAACCGAAACTGATCCTTTAGCTAAAGTAATGAGACATGAATTAAAGAAAAGAAATGTTAAAAAATTAAAAGTAGCTTATTCAACAGAAAAAGCTTTAAAACCATTAGAAGATATATCAAAAGATGAGTTAAATGTTGATTCTAAGAAAAGAAGCATTCCCGGAAGTAATGCTTTTGTTCCTAGTGCATGCGGGTTATTAATAGCTAGCGAAATTGTTAAAGATTTAACAAATAGTGTAGCAAGAAGTGAGTTAAAAAGATGATTTATTTTGATTATGCAGCAAATTATCCAACAAAAAAAGAAGTATTGGATGCTTTATGTGAGACTGAATTAAACTATTTTGGCAACTATAATTCTAGTCATAACGAAGGAAAAAGAAGCAAAGAAAAATTTATCGAACTAGATTCAAAAATTAAAAAAGACCTTGAAATTCCTAATGATTTTGAAATTATCTACACTTCATCAGCTACTGAAAGTAATAACTTAGCAATTAAAGGAATAGCATCATGTTATTCAGGATTTGGTAAAAAAATATTGGTTAGTGAATTAGAACATAGTAGTGTAAATGGTACATTAGGATATTTAAAAGACATAGGATTTAATATTGAATTTTTTAAAACATTAGATAATGGAGAGATAGATTTTAATGATTTAAAAAATAAATTAACTGATGATTGTATTCTTGTTTGCATGATCTATGTTGATGGAGAAACAGGTTTTATTCATGATTATAAAAAGGTATATAACCTAGTAAAAGATAGTAAAAATGCACATTTTTTATTAGATGCTACACAGGGTATTGGAAAATTTGATTTAGATTTTAATTATACAGAGTTAGTTAGTTTTACTCCTCATAAATTTGGTGGAATTATTGGTAGTGGCTGTCTTGTTAAAAAGAAATCTACAATATTAACTCCATTAATTCAAGGAGGTGAATCTTCTTCGATTTATAGATCTGGTTCTGTACCTTTAGGAATAATAGCTTCTACTCAAAAAGCTATTGAAATAGCTATTAAAAATAAAGAAGTTAATTATAATAAAACAAAAGAAATTAGTGATTATATATTAAGTGAAATATTTCAAATTAAAAAAATAAGAGTTAATTCATTTAATAATCCATACATAATAAATCTATCAATTGAAAATAAAAGAGGTAACGATTCAGTAGAGTTTTTAAATAATTTAGGTATATGTGTGTCACAAAAATCAGCGTGTTCAATTAAAAACACACCATCTAAAATTATTATGTCTATTTATAAAGATAAAAAAAGAGCATCTTCATCGTTTAGAATTTCATTATGTGAATTATCTACACTTGATGAAGCAAAAGAATTAGTAAAAGCATTAAAGGAGTTAGCAAAATGAATGATGAATATGAACAATCGATAACAAGAAAATTTAGAAATAAATTATGGGCTAGATTTGTAGCTGCTATTAAAAAATATGATTTAATTCAAGAGAATGATCATATATGTGTATGTATTAGTGGTGGTAAAGATTCAATGGTAATGGCAAGATTATTTATGCAATTACAAAAGCATCCTGATTTTAATTTTAAAGCTACTTATTTAGTTATGAATCCAGGTTACAATGATATTAATTTACAAATGATTAAAAATAATTTAGCTAAATTATCAATCCCTGCTGTTATAGAAGAAACAAATATTTTTGAAATAGCAAATTCCCAAACAAAAAGCCCTTGTTTTTTATGTGCTAAAATGAGAAGAGGTGCTCTTTATAA
>CAYNBG010000141.1:0-3011 GCA_964395495.1 uncultured Staphylococcaceae bacterium | reverse complement strand
AAAATTAGAGAAAAGGCAAAAAATGGCGACCAAAGAGCAAAAGATTTTTTATTTAGTTTTAGAAATATGGATGAAGAAGAAGTTAAAAAATATCTTGGAAGCATTGAAGATGAAAACGCAAACGAAACAGTTTTAGATGATATGCAAGATGATAAAGAAAGAGAAATTGAAAACATTAAAAAACTTTTGAAAAATGATGCCGAAAATGAAACTTATAAAAAACTTTTAGATTTAGCAAATGAAAGTTTAAAACTTTTAAAAGGAAAAGAAAACGATGAAATTAAATACTAGATTTATAACAAGTGAAGAGTTTTTTGAACTCACAGGCGAAAGATTAGAAAATAGAGTTGTTGAAAGTGATAATCCAAGCAACGATGTTGATATTTTCTTAAAAAGAGCAAATATGATTATTGAAACATATTTTGAAAGTCGTTTTTATTATCAATCATCATTTGCTTACGACCATTTTAGCAACGAACAAAAAGAAAAATATAAATATGCTATTGCAGAGCAAATTTTATATATGTTATCAAATGGCGATTTGTCATTAGATAGTGGTTATATGAAAGAAAGTGGAGTTCACGCAACAAGGAGAGAAATTAATTCAATGCGTATTGCTCCTGCTACATACGACATTTTTGTTATTTTAGGTTTAGCAAGTTCACATATTAAAAGGGGAATGTAAATGATTGACTTATCAAACACAAATAGAAGCAAATGTAGAATTAGATGTTATTATACAATTAACACCGAACAAACACATACAATAGTTCACGGAAATAAATTAAGTGGTGTTTTTTATGCTAGATTTGCAAATAGTCAACAAACAGCCGAAGAAAGATTTGGAAATGGTTTTTTATCAACTAACACTTTTATAACAATAGAAACTTTTGATAATTTAGAAAACTTAATTAATTTAAAAAGTAGTGGTGTTGCTTGTAAAATTAAAATACCTTCAATGAATAAAGAATACATTATAAATGATGTTCAGGTTCAATACGATAATGATAGTTTAGAATTATCAAATATAAGAACAAGCAAGAAAAGGACAGTTTTAAATCTAAATGAAATACGCAGATAGAAAACTAGCAAACGCTATATCAACATACATTTATAAGGACTTTACAAAAAAGCAACTTACAGGAAATACAAGAAGGTCAATTTATGTAATTCACGGAGCAAATGAAACTTATGTAAAAATTGCTCCTAAACCTTACGATATGCAAGTTTATACAGCAACAAAAATGATTTTGTATAAAAGTGGAAAATCTTATGCAGAAACATTAAATAAATATGGTTCAAGTGTATGGGGCAATGGTTGGTATAGACATTACGGAAACCACCAATTCTTCGTATTTAAAGCATTAGATTATGGAGCAAAAAGAATAAAAGGAACTATTGAATATAAAAGCTGGGAGATGTAATTATGATAAAAACATTATTAAACTTATTAAACAAACAATTTAATTATATTGTAAATAATTATTATAAAAATAGAAAAGTAATCGTTTTGGAAGAAAGAAGTTTTAATTTGCTTAATAGTGTTGAACCAAACACTTTATATGTAGTTTTGCATTTTAACAATGGAACTATTATGCTTGGTGGCGAAATTATACCTATTACTTTGGAATGTTTTTCAAGTCAAGACAGTTTAGTTGAAGATTTAGACATTTTGTATAAATACGGACTTTATTATAATTATAATATTCCTGAATTAGATAATGTATTTTTACAACAAGTTTATACAACGCCTGAAATATCAAGCAATTTTAATAAAGACAATGGCGTTTTTAAAGCATTATTTACAATGGAAGGAACATTTGTTTTAGGCGAAAGTATTAATGGTGTTAGTGAGTTTAAAATCAATGATGAAGCAGTCAAATTTTCAAGTATTAAATTTGGAATTGATAATACACCAAATAGTGCTAATTTAGGCGATAATTCAAGTCGTGTAAAATCTTTATTTAAGTTCGGTCAATTTTCTTTAAGTATTAATTGTATTAGTTTAAATCAAGAATATATTAAACTTTTTGATGATATTATGCTTGGAAAAGAAAAGATTAATACAACTTTTAAAATTACATTTAAAAAATATAATCAAAGTTATGAATATAATTTAAAGTTATTAAGTTGTGAATTAGCACAAAGTCAAGGGGGCATTCCTACATATACTTGTAGTTTTGTAGAATAAAATGGAAGGCGAAGTTTTAATTCATATTGTTGCTGATAGTCAAGGTGGCGACAACGGAACAACAGTAAACACTGAAACAGGCGAACAACAAGACCAAACACCAAATAATTTTAATCTTGCAAAAAGCGTTTTAGTAAATCAAGCATATAGTTATGCAAAAAACATTGTTATAAGCGAAGTATCTTATGAAATAAATAAACATTTTGATTTAACAGATGATTACGAAGGCAAAAGAGATTTTAATATAGCAGTTGGAGTATTTAGTAAAGTTAAAAATGTTGCAACATCAACAGCAACAGGAGCATTAGCAGGTGCAAAGTTTGGTCCTGTTGGTGCAGTAGTTGGTGCAGTTGTTGGCTTTGGTGGTTCAACTATTGGCGAAATTATCAATACTTATCAAGCGTTTGATAAACAAAATATAACAATGCAACAAAGAAATCAACAATTAGCATATACAAGACAAAGAGCAGGTTATTCTTTAACTAGTGGAAGTATAGGAGAAAACTTATAATGAAATTAATAGCAAGATTTGAAAATAATAAAACTTATAGAGTAGCAACAGGAACAGTTTTTAAAGAAGAGTTTAACGAAACATTAGACAGTTGCGTTTTAAATATTACAAATGTTGAAGCTGAAAATAAATTAAGTTTAGAACCTTATACTTATGTTTACATTTACGATGAAGAAAGCAGTTTTGCAAAATGGTTTTTAATTGATAATTTTATAGAAAGTTTTGTTAATATTGATGAACCTTATTATGATTATCAAATTAATTGTTTTAGTGAAAATGAAGGATGTCCTGCGCTTAAAGATTATGTAG
>CAYNBG010000140.1:0-3041 GCA_964395495.1 uncultured Staphylococcaceae bacterium | reverse complement strand
ACATAATCTTCATCTCTTACTCTTTTAGCAATCCAATGGTGTCCACCAATTGTTTCAAGCCACCATATAGAATCCTTATCATTAAAAGCAATACCATTTGATTCATATGTTCCATATTTTTCAAGTAATTCACCAAGTCTTAAAACACCCTCTTTTGCAGATTTAATATAAGGTAAAACTAACACAACTAAATCCTCTTCACCAATTCCAGTTGATTTTTCATAGAGATATTCATTATCTGTTAAAGGATCTGCTCCTAAAACTATCGGATTAGAAGTAATTGTTTCTGTAGCTGTCATACCTACATTATATTCATTAATTCCTGCTGCTCCCCAAATACCATCTTTAGGATTAACATTAGGCATTAATGTATACCTAGCAGATTCTTTTGGTAATTCAATTTCTAAACCATTTTCTTTAGTTTTATAATTAACACCATTCTTATTTCTTTCTACTACTATTAATTTCTTTTCTTCAAATTTTCCTGATGGAGAATCATCATTTCTTGCTATCATTGTCGATCCATCATAACTTGCTTTTTTGCCTACTAAAATTGTTGTACATGCCATATTTAAAAACCTCCATACAGTAATATTTTAACGATATAAAAATATATTTCATTTAATATAATAAGAAAATTTAAAATAATTCTTTCTTTAAATAAATACTATCTTTTTCTGTTATAGTTCTTATAACTTTGCAAGGATTACCTGCAGCTAAAGAGTGTGGTGGTATATCTTTTACTACAACACTACCTGCTCCTATTACGCAACCTTCTCCAATTGTAACTCCACCAACAACAGTAACATTACTAGCAAGCCAACAATTTGAGCCAATTGTAATAGGTTTAGAATATTCTTTGTCTGTAAGTACTCCATCTTCTTTTTGATACATATTTCTTTCTTTAGCAATTAAAGGATGAACTGGATTAACAATACTCACATTAGGACCAAAAAATACATTATCTCCTACATAAATTGGAGAAACATCTAAACATACAAAATTAAAATTACAGAAGAAGTTCTTTCCAACATGAAAATTAAATCCATAATCAAATTGAATAGGTCCTTGAAAATAAACATTGTTAGTTTTATATCCTAATAATTCTTCTAATATTTCTTCTCTTTTAGTATCACCTTCATATAGCTTATTATAATCAAAACATAATCTATGAGCTTTAGCTCTTAAAGGTTTAATCTCTTCATCAGTACAATCGTAAATTTTACCTTGTAGCATTTTTTCAAATTCACTCATCTTTAATCTCCTTACTATTTTTAAAATATTTACTTCCAAATATTATAAATAATATAGTCGCTAATATAATGACTCCAAATGTAGTCCAAGCTACACTAATCATCAAAATAGAATCGCTTCCTAATTCTCCATTATTATTAACAACTATTAAAGAATAAGACAAAGTAATTAAAGATACAAGAACATCAATAAAATTAATAAAGGAAAGAAGTTTATAATATAAAGAATCAGATTTAGTAGACTTAGCTAAATTCATTATACCCATTACAGTTTTATAAGCTGTATACGTAGCTAAAGAAATAGCAATAATCGTACCATATCCTATCTTTCTTTCTTGAAAGACCATTAAAACAATCGGTCCAATAAGAACTAAATTAATGCATATTAAGCAAATGCTTAAAATTATAAATTTAAATCTAGTTAATTTAACATTTTTCTTTTTAAATATAAAAACAATTAGTCTAAAAGCGCCTAATAGAACTAAATAAAAAGAAATAGCAAAGTTATATTTTGAAGAGTAATAAATACCTACAAATAAGTTAAATAAAAATATAATAAAAGTAATAATAATTGAAACTATTTCAAATATTCCTTTTTCTTTTGCTTTTTGCATTTTTTCTTTCATTAATTTTCCTCATCAAGTGAAGATAAATATTTTCTTTTAACAGAATGTAAAATGCATTTACTAATAATATCTAAAACTAAAACCAATTGTATCGATCCTAAAATAATATATGAAAATATATTTAATTTATATGTTAATGTATCGTCAAATAAAGGCAATATAATTAAACCAGCTATAAATGTTCCTACTAATAATAATTGAACTACATAATGAAGATAAAGATTATTTCTGTATACATAACTTCTTGAATTATTCTTAAGATAGTTTTTATCAATAATTTTTAAATAATCTTTAACATTTCCGCTAGTTTTGCTGCTTAAATCAACTAAAGTTATAAAAAACGAAGGAATAGAAAATAATAATCCTATAACCCCTACTACTATTATAACTAATGCAAAATAGTTAAGATATCCATATGTTTTTGATGAAAAGAAATCTAATAAAACAGTATAAATATTAAAATTATTTTCACTATTACTTCCAATTGGAACAAATATTATTGCTACATATAGTCCCATAATAAGAATACTTTCAAAAAAAGATAATAAATGTGATATTTTTAATTTTGTTTCATACGTTTTAACAAAATCTAAAAATTCACTACTTTTTTTGGCTCTTTCTAATTTAGATAATTTAATAGTTGATTCATTTACATTTTTACTTACATTATTAAGATTGTCTTTTTTATTTAAATCATATCCACAATTAGAGCAAAATTTATCATTAATATTAATTATTTCTTTATGGCAACTAGGACAATAATGTTTTAAATAACCATTATTAATATCTTCTTTTTCGTCTAAAAGATATCGTCCACATAAAGGACAATAATTAGCATCTTCTTGAATATCAATATTACAGTTTATACAATGTTTCATATTATAATTTTAAATCACTTAACATATTATTTAAACTACAAAAGTCAATCATTTTGTTGTTTTAAGTTCTTTTTAACTTTATTTAATATTATTTTTTTAATAATTTCTAACATTAAAGATAATAAATACATCGATAATATGACTAAATAAAATAAATTCAATTTAAAATCATTTTCTTTATTTATTAATTTAAACATGATTAATACACCAAGCATAATTAATAAAGCGACAAATATAATAATTAAATGTATAGTTAAATTCTTTCTATAACTATAACTTTTGTA
>CAYNBG010000139.1:1991-3045 GCA_964395495.1 uncultured Staphylococcaceae bacterium | reverse complement strand
TTTTTAGCAATATTAGCACTAGCTGCAAATGTTCTAGCGATTACTGCAATCATTCGAAGAGCTATTATTCAAAAGAAGAATCCTTATAAAAACGAAATCTTCACTGATCAAAAAGACTTTAAAGAAGCAATGGATAGAGTTGAAGAAAATAATACAGAAGCAAATGCTTAATATAAGGTTTATTTAATAAATTTAATTATATTAGTATTTAAAATAAAGGGTGTTGATTACATTTAAATAATCAACACCTTTTTAATTTAAACAACAATAAAACATTTATTTTAAAACAAATATGCAAACGATAAAACAATAATATAAGAAAACAATATATTTTAATATTTATAATTAAATTAAGGAGAATATTTAATATGAAAATATTTACTAAAACATATTGCATTATATTTATAGTTTTATTTGCTTTATTAGTTGGAGGATTAGTAGTAGGGAGTATTTATGATCTTCAAATTAGTAAAAGCATTGTCAATTTAGATAGTACATTTGGTTTAATATGTGCTAGTTTTGGAGAATCACTAGGATGGGGAGTTAGTGCTATTATTGGAGTTATAGCTTTTAAAGCAGGACTTAAAATGGATAAAACTGTTTTTAAAGTATTATTAATCATTTTAGGTGTATTAATAATGGGTGTAGCATTCTATTTAATATTTGCTGATATGAATAGTTCTCATAATGGATTTAAAGAAATAAGTAATATATATGTTAGATTGTTGTTAGCTATATTAATTGATGGAATTATAATAGCAATTGGTTTTATTGTAATAAATACAGATGATAAAAAGATGTTATTATGGAGTTTATTAATATTATTAATTGCATTTTATGTACCTTTAGCTATTACTTTTATAACTAAAAGTATAGCTTCTAGACCTAGATATAGACTTATATACAATGGTTATGAAAATTATACTGTAAATGAATTATTTAAGAATTGGTATAGTTTTAAAAATATAGCTAAAGATATATATCCAGTTGATATATATCTTTAGCTATATTTTTAAAATTATACTGTAAATGAATTATTTAAGAATTGGTATAG
>CAYNBG010000139.1:0-1981 GCA_964395495.1 uncultured Staphylococcaceae bacterium | reverse complement strand
ATCCAGTTGATATAGTAAAAAGTGATGATTTTAAATCATTTCCATCAGGACATAGTTTTGTAAGTATGTCTACAATCTTACTTTCATATATACCTTTATTAAATAAAAATGTAAAAGATAAATCATGGGTTAGATATTTAATATTAATTATAACTGCATTATATGGTTTAACTATTCAATTAGGAAGAATTATATATGGAGCACACTATTTATCTGATACAACTATTGGTGGTTTAATAGCAGTTATATTTTCTTTCTTTGTACCATTTATAGCATTTAAAATATTATCTAAAAAAGGTGTAATAAAAGAAGAATAAATATTTAAATAATATTAAATTTTTAGGGGATTATTATTAAATAATCCCCTTTTTATCGCTCTTTTATCTATCTATAAGTTTATATATATATATATATAAAATTTATAGAAAGTACTTTACATTCGCTTAAAAAGAGATATAATGTAATTATCTTGTAAGCGCTTACATAATTGTAAGTGCTAAACAATAAACAAAAATTTTTAGATGAAAGGAGTTTAAAATTATAATGAAAAAACATCAAAAAATTTTAATTGGTTTGATGGCATTAGGATTAGTTGGTGGCATTGGTGCTACTTTAGCTTTGACACGTACTGGTGCAAATGGATCCTATACAGGCCAAGGAACCGATAGTGCTATCTATCTTAATTGGGGTGATAGTGATCAACAAAAAGCTGTTACAACTGAAGTAAAAGATTTATCTGCTAATGAAGCAGACTATCGTTATGTTGTAGTTGCTCCTAAAGCAAGTACATCTGTTAAAGGCACAATTAGTGTTACATTTACTTTGTCAACTTCTACAGTTGAAAGCAAAACTACTGTTTTAACAGGATTAACTGTAGGTGTTTATAGTGCAAAATTAACTGATAATGTATTAGGAAAAGATGGTACTGTTTTATTTACACTTAAAGATGCTGATGTTGATGCAGATGCTAAAACAGGAAGAACTTATACTGCAACTTTTGCTGTAGATGGATCTACTACAATTGATACAAAATATTATGCATTAGAGTTTATCTATGATGGCAGTTCAATAGGTGATAATACTTTTGGTGGATCTTTAGCTGTTAGCCAAAGTTTTGCTGAAGACACAAGTAATTAGGAGGGATATGAAGTATGAAAAAATATAATAAATTAGTAGTTTCCCTTGTATTAGGAGCTAGTGTTGTTGCTACATTTGGAACAGCATTTGCATTATATAAAAATGTAGAAGGTGCAAAAGATTATTCAATTGGTATTGGTTCAGTTCAAAGCCATTCAGATTCAAGTGATTTAGTTACTTATAAAATTGGCACATTAGGTGTTTATAGTGATGATGCTTTATCTAAAGAATTAACTAAAGATGATAAATTATCACCTGATGTAAATAAAGTTTATTTAAAAGTACCTCTTTCTTTTGACTATAGCGAAAATCTTACACAAGCTTCTGCACAAAATTCTGTAGTTGGTCGTTTTAGTGTAACTGTCAATGTTGAGGATTCATTAGCTAAAGCTGGTGCTAAAGTTAGCGCTAATTTAAAAGGATATGATTATAATCCTAGCGAGGAAAAGAATGTAACTACATATTTTACAAAAAATAAGATGAATGATTTCTTTAATACAACTTATAGCGAAACTGTAACATCTGTTACTAAATATATTGATACTGCTATTGATGCTAGTAGTATCTATTGTGTTGTTACGTTAGATTTTTCAAGCGCTTTAACAAAAGAAAATTATTTAGATTATGCTGAAATTAAAAAGGCTTTTGATGTTTCTTTGAGTTGGAGTGCTTATAATTCAAGTACTATGTCAGATTTTATGAGTGATATGATGCCAAATGCTTATGTTGTTGGTGACCTAACAGATTGGAAGGATTTTGAAGACTATGCTTTAGTTCCAAATATTTGGAGTTCTAAAACAGATTATGTTGAATGGCAATATGAAATATTAAAAGGATTCTCTTT
>CAYNBG010000138.1:0-3064 GCA_964395495.1 uncultured Staphylococcaceae bacterium | reverse complement strand
GAAAACACTGCCCCAAGAGTTTATTTAAAAGAAAAGCAAAACGGAGTTGAACCAGTTGGTTCTGAGTTAAATTTATTATATGATTTACAATCTAATATTGGATTAAATAATGGTGTAATCAATTGTTTAATTGATTATATTTTAAAAGAAAAAGATGGTGAATTACCTAAAGAATACGTTAAAAAAATAGCTGTTACATTAGTTAGAAAAAATATTACAAATTCTCTTGATGCATATACATATTTAAATAAGAAAAATACTTTTAAAACTGTAAAAGAAAACGATATTAAAACTATAAAAGAAAAAGAAGTTAAAACTACTAAAGTTGATGAAGTATTAGTAGATGATAATGAAGAGTACGATAACCCTTTTGGAGATTAATTTATGGAAGAATTTAATAAGATTAATTATGTAAGTGAAGAAGAATTGAATAATTATAAAAAAGAACTATATCAATCAATATTAGATGATAGAGAATTTTTTACTAAAATTACAAATGAAGGCTTTTCAAAAGAAGAAATCTATGCTAATTTAACAAAATTTGATGAATATAGAAAAAATTATAATATTGTTAAAAACATTGAAAATTATGAAGATTGTAAAAAATATAATTGTTATGAGGCAATAAGTTTATATAAAGATGGTAGATTTATTGAAAGACAAGTTGAAGTGTTAGCTCCTGTAAAAGAAAATATGCTTTATTTTACTAGATTTTTATATAAAGATTTTGATAAAAAATTTAATGATATAAGATATAAAGATATAGATAATAAGTCTTTAAGAAAAGAGTTAAATGAAAATATTAAAAATGGAAAATGGTTATATCTTTATGGTGGACATAGAAGTGGTAAAACATTTGCTTCAATTGCTACATGTAATGAGTTTATTAAAGCAAAAGAAGGTATGGTAGCATTTATTGATACAACTAAAACATTTAATGATATTTTAAAAGATTATTTTAATGATAAAGAGACTTTTAATAATAATTTAAAGAAACTTATAAACTGCGAAGTATTAGTACTTGATAATTTTGGTGCTGAATATAAAAATGATATGATAAGAGATGCTTTATTAATACCTTTACTTCAAGGAAGAATGGAAAATAAAAAATTAACTATATTTACAAGTAATTATACAATTAGTGAAGTTACTACTTTATATTCTAATGGCAAAAAAGTTGGAGAATTGATGTCAAGACAGATTAAAGACATAATCGAATCTTCAATTGATAAACCAATTGAATTTACCTCGCAAGATGGACTTTATTAGTTTATATTTTTATCTACGATATTAAATAAGCTAACTATATCCCCGTTATTTTCAATTTCTATTACTTTTTCTAACTTATTATATTTATAATCATTATTAAGTTTTAAACTATTATTAATATTAAATTCGTTTCTAGATTTTAAATGTTCAATTTGAACATTTTTATTTACTTTTAATACGAATATTTTTTTAAACATATATTCATAATGCGCTTTAAAAAGAAGTGGTACTTCAATAGCAATCTTATCATTATTTTTAATATATTTAATTAATAAATCCTCTAAAACTTTATAAATATATTGTTCAATTTTTTTCTTTTTTAGAGGATCATTTATCATTATTTCTCTAGCTTTTTGTTTTTTAGATAAATCATCAATATCAAATGAAAAACCTAAGATTCTACTAACTTTAACTTTATGTTCGTATTGTTTATATAATTCGTGAACTAATTCATCACATGATAAAACTAAATATCCTAAATCTTTAAAATGCTTTAATAAAGTTGATTTACCGCTTCCAATTGGGCCAGTAATACCAATAGCTTTTTCTAATGATTTATCAATTTGACAATTTGGACAATAAGTAGTTCCTCTTCCTCCTACAAATGTTTTATGGAAAGTGGTAGAACATTCAGGACATAATTCTCCTTCTTTACCATAACATTTAAGTAAGGCTTGAAATTTACCATCTACACCTTCAGAAGGATGAAAAGAATGTATTGTACTTCCACCTTCTAAAATAGCTTTATCTAATATAATTTTAGCATTTTTAACTATATTATTTATATCATTTTGAGTTAAATCTTTACCCTTTGTTAAGGGATTTATTTTTGATGCGTATAAAGTTTCATCAGCATAGATATTACCAATTCCGCACAATATTGTTTGATCTAACAATAATTCTTTTATAACTTTGTTTTTATTAAACTTTTTATATAAAATAGGTAAATCTGAATTCTTTACTTTATTAGCTTCTATTCCTAATTTTTTAATCATTTCTAATTCTTTGTATTCGTTTTCTTTAGATAAATACATTATTCCAAATTTACGAGTATCATCATAACTTAAATAAGTATTATCTTTAAATGTAAATATTAAAGAAGTGGATTTAATTCGTTTAAATTCATTAAGATATCTAAATTTGCCTTCCATTCTTAAATGAACAATTAAAACATAATCTTCATTAAAATGAAAGAATATATATTTTCCATATCTAGTTATATCTAATATTTTTTTATTTTTAAGTGAATAAAAATCATTGATATTACTTTCTATTAATCTAGGAAAAAATATATCAATATCTTTAATTTCTTTATTGATAACTAGTGGTTTTAATATATTAATTACAGTTTCTACTTCAGGTAATTCAGGCATAATTATTTAGCATCAAACCAAGTTTTAGCATATCCTCCATCAACTTTTAATTTTACATTTAATTTAACGCAATTTTCCATAATATCTTTGACTAATTTTTCTACTTTATCTTTTTCTTTATCATCTACTTTTATTAATAATTCATCATGAATTTGACTAATGATTTTAGCATTTAGATTATTTTCTTTTAAAGCTTTTGCTACATTAATCATTGCTATTTTAATTAAATCTGCAGCAGATCCTTGAATAGGAGCATTCATCGCTGCACGTTTTGCAAATTCTCTTATAGAATATACAGAACTATTAAATTCACTTATATATCTTCTTCTATTAAAAATAGTAGTGGAATATCCAAGTTTAGAAGCACTTTCAATAGTTGCATTTAAGTATTTTTTAACTTCAGGAAAATTTATATTAAAAGA
>CAYNBG010000137.1:0-3065 GCA_964395495.1 uncultured Staphylococcaceae bacterium | reverse complement strand
CTGCCATTGCTGCAGCTCTTACTTCGAAATGTCTTCCCATAAAATACTCCTTAAATCTTTATAATTTTACTACTTATTTATTAATAAATAAATAATTTCTGTTAAAAAAGTTAAAAATATAATTTTTTTATAAATAAAAAATAACATGTTTTAGCATGTTATTTTTAAAAAACTATATTAAATGTTAACTAATTTGATGATCCAAATACTTTATCAATCCATTCAGGATGATCTACATATGGATTTCTATTTTTTTGTTTTGAAGCAGCAACTTTATTATTTCTATTAACTTCTGTAACGTCAACTGGATCAAGTTTACTCCATTCAATCATTGTAGATAAACTACTACAAACATTATTGATTGAAGTACCTCTTTCAATAAAATAAACTGTATACATATATAAAACAATACGTGCACAATCTCCTTTTACACTATCCATTGGTTCAAAATATCCACTACCAGTTTTAGCAAAATCAACACCTTCATAAGTTCTTACTGTACCATTAGTACAATATCCATATTTTAAATTTCCTCTAATTGAATTAGTTGTATTATAAGTTGGCATAATATGTAAAGCATCACAACCCGCTCCATCAGTTCCATATAATCCACCAGATAAAGATTGAGGCCATGTATGTTCTCTATTCCAAGTTTGAGCAGCATTTTTCTTTACACTTTTCTGAGTGTAAAAATAAATCATATTTTCACTATTATTTGGATCTTCACTTGTAGATTGTAAAAGACTTGATAATGTATTGCTTCCTGTTCCGCTATATTTATATGAATCTTTTGGTTTACATAAACTAGTTAAAGCTTTTCTTAAAGTTCCATTTTCTCCTCCAGTCATATCATCTGTAATTGAAGAATAATATGTACCTGGATCAGAAGGATAATTTTCTCCTCCAGTTGTAGATCCACTACTTGATCCTCCTGATGTAGAACCACTATCAGTTGATCCTCCTGAAGTTGATGAACCACCATTTCCACTTGATGAACTACTAGTTTTTCCATTTAAAGAATAAATATAGCATTTATCACTAATTTCATAAGTTGTTTTATAATTCGTTAAAGTTCCATAAACTATAACTTTATCACCGACTTTAATAGCGTTTTTATCAGTAAATTTAACATTGCCTAAATAATATGCTCTCCAAACTGTAATCTCTTCATTTGCAGATTTAATATTAAATGTAGCATTACCATAACTTGTTGAAACATTGTCAATAGACGAAATAACTCCATAAGTATATGTAGCACCACTATCACTTAATGTAGTTGATGAACTTCCAGTCCCTAAACCATCAATAACATCTTTAGCTTCTTTAACTGTATAAGGAGAATCTACTGTTCCATCATGAGTTGCATTTTCATCATATTTAACTTTAAAAGTAATATTTACTTCGTTTTTGCCTTCTTGAGCAATTACTATACTACAAGTATTATTATTTACCTCAATAGTTAAACCATTATATGTAACTTTATTAATAGAATAATTAGAATTAGGAGTAATCGTTAATGTAATTGTATCTCCAACATAGCCATTATAACTACTAGCTTCTATAGTTCCTTTTGTTTCATCATAATTAAGAAATAGACTTGCTAATTTCTTTTCAATTACTGTATTACCACAACTAGTAATTACAATTGGAGCACTAATAAGTGTTAATACAAATGCAACTTTTTTAAATTTCATAATAAATTTTCCTCAGCCATTTAATTTTACTAAATATAGTATTAAGATTTTGTTAATTTTAAGCGAGCACATCATTATATTATATTTAATACTCCATTAATGTTTTTATTACAATCATCATTAATCAAGGTATTAATAATTGAAATTAAACCATGTAATAGTAATTTACTTTATATTTTTGCATATCTTTATTTATATTATATATCCATAATTGGTTCAAAATAATTTATATAAAAGGTATTTAAATTAAAATTTTTATTCTTTTAAAGAAGTAATAGGAACAACATATACATTATCATCGCGTTTATATGCTGCGTTAGTTAAACCACATATTACAATTAATTGTTTAGCCCCTTTTCCACCATTCTCAATAATTTTATTATTTACTTTTATAAGATTCCTAGCTGCATCATCAATTTGATTAGCACCTAATTTAATTTCAACACCACACCAAGAACCATCTTCTAATTCGATAACAGAATCAATTTCATTATTATTATAGTCTTGATAATGAAATAATTTGGCATTAAATGAATCTACATATGTCAATAAATCTCTTTCTACCAAAGATTCAAATAAAAACCCAGCAAATTCTAAATCTTCCATAAGTTTATCTTTGGTTAAATTTAATAATGCACATGGTAAAGAAGGGTCAACAAAATGTCGTTTTTCACTTTGTTTAATTCTTAATGATGAACGAAATTTAGTAGAGAAAGGAGGTATATTTTCAGTTAGATATAAATTCTTTAAAACATTTAAATATTCTGTTATTGAATCAATACTGACGTCATTACTATCTTTTTCTTTAATATCTTCTTTTAATCTCTTGTTTGTTACAGTTGTTGCCTCATTTCTTGCTAAAGAGCACATTAACAATTTCATTTTATGTTCATCTCTTTTAACGTTATCTATTTTAACAATATCCTCACTTAATACATTATTTATATATTCTCTAGCAATGTAATAATTTTCTTCAATTTTAGAATCGCTTAAAGCAGGCCAACCACCAACAACAATATAATTTAATAAATCTTCTAAATTAACTTCACCAGTTAAAATATCCTCTAGTTTCCCATTACAAATATCTTTTAAAGAGACTTTACCATCTGAATATCCGCTTTCATATAAAGACATAGTTCTCATTTTAATTCTTGCAATCCTGCCACAACCAGAATGAATATATTCATTTTTATTTATTGTAGCAGAGCCACTTAAAATAAATTTTCCTTTTTTATTATCCTTGTCGACTTCACTTCTAACAGCATCCCAAATCGAAGGAACTTCTTGCCGCTCGTCTACTAATCTAGGATAATCACCTTGCAAAGCTATATTTGGATTTATTAAAGCTAGTCTTTTATTATTAAAATTACC
>CAYNBG010000136.1:0-3124 GCA_964395495.1 uncultured Staphylococcaceae bacterium | reverse complement strand
ATTGTTATACATTCCATCACTACAAAGGAATATATGTTGTTCTTCATATTTTAAAATTTGTTTATCAAATGAAATTGATGGAAATAAAGCTATAGCATTAGTTAAAACATGTCTATTTGGATTAGTAGCAATATCTTTTTCTTCAATTTGACCAGATTTATATAAATAATTTACATAAGTTTGATCTTCACTTATTTGGGTAAGTTTCTTATCTTTTACAAAATAGCATCTACTATCACCAATATTAACAACTAAAATCTTCTTTTTAATAATCATAGCTAAAACTAAAGTTGTTCCCATTCCTTGATAGTTTTTATCTTCATTAGAAAGGTTATATAATTCAGAATTTATTTTTCTTAATCTTTTCTCAAGCCAAAAATATGCATCATATACAGATATAAATTTATAACTATTTTTAAATTCATCAGATAAATATTTAACGACTTCATTACTAGCATAGTCACCTTTTTTATATCCACCCATTCCATCAGCAACTAAAAGAAGTACGTTTCCATAAGAATTGCAAACAATTTTACAATCATCATCATTAGAAACTCTTACTTTTCCAATATCTTTTTTATATGAAAATACCCCTTGGTTATAATTTTTTTTCATTTTTAGCCCTCAATTGACCACAAGCCGCATCGATATCAGTTCCAAATTCTTTTCTAATTCGTGCATTAATTCCTAATTTAATTAATGTATCCATAAATTTATGAACCTTATTTCCTGATGTTCTTTTATATTTCATTTCGTTTACTGGATTATATGGAATTAAATTAACATAAGCTAAAGTACCTTTAATTAAAGAAGCTAATTCTTTAGCGTTTTCTTCAGAATCATTAATCCCATCAAGTAAAATATATTCAATAGTTACCCTTCTTTTAGCAGTAGTTTCATAATATTTTATAGCATCCATTAAGTCTTCCATTTTATATTTTAAACTTATTGGCATAATTTTATTTCTAATTTTATCACTAGGAGCATGTAAAGAAATAGCTAAATTAATTTGAAGACCTTCATTAGCGTATTGTTTAATTTTTTCAACAATTCCACATGTAGAAACAGTTATATGTCTTGCTCCAATTGCAAATCCATATGGATGATTTAATATTCTAATAAAAGACATAACATTATCATAATTATCAAAAGGTTCACCAGTACCCATTAAAACTATATGAGAAACCTTAGCATTTTCTTCTTTTAAAAGATTGTTCAAAACTAATATTTGGCCGACTAATTCATGAACTTCTAAGTTTCTTTGTTTTTTAAATAACCCTGATGCACAAAAAGCACAACCCATATTACAACCAACTTGAGAAGAGACACAAGCAACAAGACCATAATTATATCTCATCAAAACTGTTTCAACTTTACTCCCATCTTCAAGTTCTAAAAGAAGTTTAATTGTTCCATCACTACTAACTTGTTTTTTAAAAATAGTAGGAATATTTAAACAAAATTCTTGTTTTAAAACTTCTTTAAAAGATAAAGAAATATCACTCATATCATCAAAATTTGTAACACCTTTTTCATAAATCCATTTAAAAAGTTGAGTCGCTCTAAATTTCTTTTGACCCATTGATAACATGATTTCTTCAAGTTGTGGTAACGAATATGAATATAAATTTTTCATAAATTAATCTTTCTTTAAAATGCAATAATAGTAAGTTGAATTATCTTTTTCATTAGGGAAAAAGACTTCTGAATATACCTCTTTATAATTTGAATGCTTTTCTAAAAATTTATAGATTTGAACACTCATTTCTTTAATATTTATTGTAGGAAGAGCGTATACTAAATAGCCTCCACTAGCTAATTGATCATCTAAAGAAGTTAAACCATTTGCTTGTTTTTCAATTAATCCATCAATGCATGAAGGATTAAAAGTAATTCCGTAATCTGGTAATCTTCTAAATAATTCTAAATTTGAAGATTCTGGATAATATACAATTAAATCTTGTTTAGAAGATAAATAAGCTTCTAAGCTATCTTCATTTGCTTGATGAAAATCAAGATTATTCATTCCTTCAGTATTCAATTTATTTAAACTTGGTAAATATCTTTTTTCATCTTTATAAAAAACATGCAATTTATTATTTTTATAATATTTATTTAATAAAGGTACATATCCATTATCCTTTGATGATAACATAACTGTTATTTCTTTATTTTCTAAACAAGGTAATTTTTCTAGCATTTCAACTTCGGCAAGTTGAACATTAAATATATAATTTTGATGGGATAAACCTAAAGATTTGATTGACTTTTCAGGAACATACATAAGCAAATCTTTCTTTATTTCTTTAAAAGAATTTAATTCATCTTTTAATTCATCTTTAACTTCGAAGAATTCGGGTTTGAACGCATATTGCTTAGGCATTCTTGAACATTCTTTAGCAACTTTATACATAATATCTCTATTAAATTGCTTATTGATCATATTTAAAAACCAGATTGGCAAGTTATCAACAATCGAAAAATATTGTAAAGAACCTTTATTTATTTTATCGAATTGATAATTCTTTTTATTTTTAATTAAAGAATTAAGTTCACTTTCGATATTTTTATCATATTCATTACCTAAATTACTTAAATAATTTTTATACCAATCAAAGACTGATTTGGTATCTTTAACTTTGTTAAATCCAACAGCAGCAAAAACAACACCAGTTGATAAAATTTCTTCATCCTTTTTGAAATTTAAAACATTATTTGAAAAATATTTAATTAAAAAATAATTTCTTAATACTAAACCACAAATAGAAATAACACTTTTTTTATCAACATTTTTTCCAAAAACTTTATTATCTTTAATACTTAAAGAAAATTCTTTTTTGTTTTTACAAATATCAAGCAAAACATCTAATGCAATGTCAAAAATACTTTTCATTATTTATTACCCATTTTCTTATCGAATTCTTCAAAAGCATTACCTAAATAAATTTCTTCTTCATCATTGCAAGAACATCCATCATGATTGCAATTATGATCATGACAACAGCAATCATCATCGCAACATTCTTCGTCATTTTCATTAAAATCATCTTCTTCATCAACATATAAAGAATTTTCTTCAGTCATGAATCTTGGAGAATCATCACGGAAAAACTCATATCTACTA
>CAYNBG010000135.1:0-3181 GCA_964395495.1 uncultured Staphylococcaceae bacterium | reverse complement strand
ATTAAATCTATTAGAAAAGGTATAGGACAAATGCTTCAAGATGTATTTTTATTTAGTGGAACTATTAAATCTAATATATCTTTAAATGATGATTCTATTACTGAAGAAGAAATTAAAAAGACATGTGATTATGTTAATGCTAGTAGTTTTATAAATAAATTACCTAATAAATTAGATGAAGAAATAGTTGAAAAAGGAGAAAATCTTTCTAGTGGTCAAAGACAATTATTGTCATTTGCAAGAGTTGTAGTATCTCATCCTCAAATATTAATTCTTGATGAAGCTACAGCAAATATAGATACAGAAACTGAAACTATTATTCAAGATTCTTTAAAGAAAATACAATCATTAGGTACAATGCTAGTTGTAGCTCATAGATTATCTACAATTCAACATAGCGATCAAATTATTGTTCTTCAAAATGGTGAAATAGTAGAAAGAGGTAACCATCAAGAATTATTAAAACAAAAAGGTTATTACTATAAACTTTATAAATTGCAATTTGAAAAATAGATAAAGTTTTAAATTTTATTTTTATAATTAATTTTTAAAGTAAGCATTAATAACGATTAAGTGGTAAAACAAAACGTATTGTTTTAATATAATTTGTAATATATTTAAATTAGTATAATGGTAATAAAATAATAGAAGATTTGCTTATAAATTATATTTGATAATTAGTAAAAATTTGATAGGCGTTTATTTAAATGTTTTCTATTTAATTGAAAGTTTACTGTTATTTTTATATAATATTTTTGAAAATTGATATTTCAAGTTTGTGAGGTTTATTTTTATGAATTTAGATTTTTATTTAAATACTTTAACTGATGGAGAGCCAATATTTTTAGATGAATATGATTGTAAAAATAAGGATTATATTAGACAAAAATTTAAAAAATATACAGATGAAGGTATTTTAATCAGAGTTCAAAATGGAGTTTATTATAAGAGTTATAAAACAATATTAGGAACAAAAGGTAAAATGAGTATAGAAAAATTTATAAATAAAGCCTATTTAAACTGTTTTAATGATGGATATTATACTGGGTTAACTCTTGCAAACAAATATGGTTTTACTTCACAAAATCCATCCAATATCGAATTAACATCAAATAAAGCTACGACAAAACAAAGAAAAATAAAAATTGATGGTTATACTTTGATTGTATATAAACCTGTTAGTAAAATTAATAAAAATAATAAATCAGCTTTACAATTTCTTGATTTAATGGTTGATATAAATAAGTATTGTGAATTAAATGATGAAGAATATAGAAATAAGTTAAAAGAATTTATTAAAGAGACTAATGTTAATTTTTATTATGTTAAAAAATATATTTCTAAATATCCTCTTGTCGTCTACAAAAATATATATGAAGGTGGGTTGATGAATGAGTTGGTGTAAAAAAGAAGAAGCTAATTTATTTAAAGAAATTATAAATATTATTTCTTTAGAATATAAAATGAGTAAGTTTTTAATTGAAAAAGATTTAATTCAATCAATATTTTTATATAAACTCTCATCTAGTAATATACCTTTTGTATTTAAGGGAGGTACATCTCTTTCAAAATCTTATGATATTATAGCAAGATTTTCTGAAGATATTGATTTATCATTAAGCAAACATATTAGTGTAAGTGATAAAAGGAAGGTTGTAAGTTTAATTAAAAATATTGGTAACGAGTTAGAAATGGTTTTGATTAATGAAGATTTAATTAAATCAAGATATGATTATAATAAATTTGTATTTCAGTGTTTATCTATTGTTGATAATTCTAAGATAGAAATTTTAGTAGAAACGAGTTTTTATATTGATGCATACCCTGTTGAGAATAGAAAAATAGATTGCTATTTAAATAAATTTTTTATCAATAACAATATCAATAACCAAATCTTTAATTTATATAAATCTTTTGATTTTTGTGTGCAATCATTAAATAGAACATTAATTGATAAAGTATTTGCTGTATGTGATTATAAAATTCAAAATAAAATTGAAAGAAATTCTAGACATCTATATGATATAGCTAAAATCATTCCTTTTGTTAAATTTGATAAAGACTTTAAAACGTTAGTTAACAAGGTAAGGATTGATCGATTAAAATCTAAAAGTAATCTATCCGCAGATTTTAAATACAATATAAATGATATTTTATATGAAATAATAAGTTCTAGAATATTTGAATCTGATTATAAAGATATTACAAGTAAATTATTATATGAAGAATTTAGTTATGATGAAGCGATAGATAATGGAATTAGAATCATTTTTGAATTAAAAATATTTAATTAAAAAATAATCCATAATATATATATATATATAATAAATATTTTATATAATTATCGTTGACATCGATATTTTTGAAGATTAAAATATTATTAGCATATATTTAAACCTATAAAAAATATTCGATATTATCGATTGTCTATATGGTAATAAATAAAAGATAAGCTTAAATACTGCTAAATTTATTTAGGAGAGTAAATACATGAAAAATTCAAAAAGAAGAAATGTTATCGCTGCTTCATTAGTAGCTCTTTGTGCTACAGTTGGAGTTGTTGGTACAGTTACTTATGCTGTTTTTAAATCAGAAAACAAAGTAAATGTAGACGTTACAAGTGGTATTGTTGATGTTAAAGTAGCTGCATCAGATTTAGTTTTATCTCATAAAGAAGCTGATGAAAGTGAAGTTAGTGGTTATAAAACTGTAACTGGTTCATTATATTCAGGAACAGCTAGTATTGATGAAACAACAAATACATTAACTATAGATAGAATGTTACCATTAGATAAAATTGAATTTAATCTTAATATCACTAATAATAGTAATGTTAAAATTAAATATAGAACTATTTTAAAAACATTAGAAGATAGTGGATTATATGATGGATTAAAGATTACTTTTGATGGAGCTTCTACATCTAAAACAGATTATGAATTATATGAAGTTGGTGCAGGAAATAAAACTATTGCTGTTAGTATTGAAATGGAAGAAGATGCTGAAGATAAATATAAAGGCAAATCCTGTAAATTAGCTTATGTTGTTGAAGCATATCAAGGTAATGCTAAGATTAATAGAGATCCAGTAACAGCAAGTGCTACAGTTACAGTTGATAGTGAAAATAAAGTAACAGAAGCCACAACAATCTCATCAAAAGATAAAACAACAACAGGAGTTT
>CAYNBG010000134.1:1784-3212 GCA_964395495.1 uncultured Staphylococcaceae bacterium | reverse complement strand
ATTTATTAAATTTAAAGATGGTAAAGATTATTTAATTTTAAAAACAGAAAATGCTAAGGTTGCTAAATTTATTTATAGTATTATAAAAGAATATTACAAAAATATATCTGTTACATTTTCTTATAGAAAAAGTATGAAATTTTATAAAGCTACTGAATATTTAATTAATATCTTAGATGGTATGGATATTATTTTATCTGACTTAAACTTTGACATCTTTGATAGTAAAATTCCTTTATCTTTAACAAATAAAGATGAAAAAATTAAAGGGTACTTAATGGGATTGTTTTTGAGTTGTGGATCTTGTAACTCACCTTATACATCTAATTATCATTTTGAATATTATATAAATGATGAATCATTTGCTAAAGCTGTTTTAAAAATGACTTTAAAAATTAAAGATGTTATATTTAATTTTAAAATGATAACAAGAAAGAATAAATATGTATTATATTTAAAGAAGAGTGATCAAATAGCAGAGATTTTGGCTTATTTAGATGCAAATAATTGTTGCTTAAAATTTGAAGATGTTAGAGTTGATAGAGATTTTAATAATGTTAATAATAGACTTATTAATTGTGATACTTACAACTATAAAAAGAGTGTGGATAAAGCAAAATCTCAAATAGAGGCTATTAATAAATTAGATAAATATTTGGGAATTAATAATATTGCAAATGAAAAAGTCAAATTATTATGTAAATTGAGATTAAAAGAACCTGAAGCTAGTTATAATGATTTAGCAGAAATGATGAGTAAAGAATTAGAAAAAAAGGTTTCTAAATCTAATATAAATCACTTATTTATAAAAATTAATGAAATGGTAGAAGAATATGGCAAAGATAGATAAATTGAGTTTAGAAGTTGAAGTAGGTGCTAGAATTTGTTTCTTACGAAAAGAAAAAGGAATGTCTCAAGAAGAATTAGGCTTTGAGGCTGAAGTTAATAAAAATTATATTAGCGATATTGAAAGAGGAACTAGAAATCCTACTTTAAAAGTTCTTGGAAAAATTGCTAATGGACTAGGAATTACTTTAGAAGAATTGTTTAAAGGTATAGGATTAAATAAATAAAATAATCTAGTATTAAAAACTATGTCTTATTGTTTTTAAAAAAATGCATAATTTGACAAATGTTTTAATATATTATAAAATTTTGTGGTATGGAAGACGAAGTTAAAGAAGTTGTAGAAACTGAAGAAAAACCCAAAAATAAAAGAAAAATTAGCAAAAGCTGTATTGTTATGTGTGTTAGTGTTTTAGCATGCGGAATTGTAGGCTCTGTTGCGGGATGGTTTGTTGGAAGTTATTTTAAAAAAGGACCAGATGCACAAGGTTCTTTTGAAAAAGATTTAACTTCTTTTAATAATATGACCGAATATTTAACATCAGAAAACAAAACTGTTGATGATTTTAGTTCAATTGATTT
>CAYNBG010000134.1:0-1774 GCA_964395495.1 uncultured Staphylococcaceae bacterium | reverse complement strand
TTTAGTAGTAGTTCAGTTACTTCAAAAATTTCAGTTGGTGATATTGTTGGTTATTCAATGTATAGTTTTGCATATATTGAAAATACATGTAGTTATGTTGGATTTAATAAAGCTGTTTCTACAGCTGTTGGAGTTCAAAATATTCAAGATGTTGTTTCTGAATATTATAAAAAAGATGGATATATGACAAAAGAAAATGTTTGCAAATCATCTACAGGATTTGTTTCGTATGGAGAAAGAACATTTAATTATGATTCTACAAAAAAAGTTTCAAGCGGAACAAAAATATATAATGGTTCTAAATATGACTATTATAGAGATAAATCAAATGTAGTCTTTGATGAAACAAATAAAACTTGTAAAGCTACATATGATAAAAAAGTAAAGAGTTTATCTAATCCTGAAAAATATATTAATATGTTAAGTTGTATTCCTGAATTCCCTTTTGGTTATACAATAAATTGTAATAGTATAGAAACGAATGAAGTCTTAGAAACTAAAGATTATAAAGGAAATGATATGGTTTTTGATAATTCTATTAAATTAGTAGATAATAAATACATTGTTAATTTAAACTTAAATTCTGTTGCTACAGCAGGTTTAATACAATATATGTATACTTCAACTCGTGATCAAGCTCAACTTGCTTCTATGAAAAAGGCGCCTACTTATAATAGTTTAGGTTGTCAAGTAACTTTAAGTAAGGATTTAAAAATTTTAAGTATTAAAGCTGTAGAAAATTATATGGTTTATTCTAATTTAGCTGATGCTGCTACAACTGGTTATAATTACATTACATTTTCTTATGAAGAAAAAGCTATCCCAGAACTTAATGAAAGTGTCATTAATTATGGAATAGCAGAGGCAAATATATGAAATCGTTTAAATGGTATTTTATTTTATTAGTTTCAGCACTTACCTTATTGGCTACTTATACAATATTCTTTTTTATATTCTTCTTTATTTAAATTTTCTAATCATTAAACTCATAGAATTTAATACGCAAATAATGGTTACACCTACATCTGCAAAGATAGCTAACCATATTGCTAATGAGTTTAAATTTAAATTTAAAGCAGTATTACATATAGAAAATACCATCATTCCAATTTTAATAATTAAAGAAAATATGATATTAGCTAAAGCAACTTGAGAAGTAACTTTAGCTATTTTTTTAGTCTTTTTAACTGTAGATAACTTATCGTCCATAATTACTATATCGCTAGCTTCTACTGCGGCATCACTTCCTATTCCACCCATTGAAACACCGATATCACTTAAAGTAATAGAAGGAGCATCATTAATACCATCTCCAATAAACATAGTTTTAGCGCCTTTTTGTTTATATTCTTCAATAATTCTTGTTTTATCTTGTGGTAATAAATTACTATATGATTTAATGCCTATTTTATTAGATATTAAGTTTGCGATATCTTTATTATCACCAGTTAACATAATGATATCTTTAATTTTTAATGATTTTAAACCTTTAATAGCTTCTAGACTATCTTCTTTTAATGCGTCTAATATCGTTAATGATCCAATATATTCATTATTATAAGCAACATAAATAATAGTACCTATATCATTATTTTTAGAATAATCTATCTTATAATCATCCATTAATAAAGAATTACCAACTAATAAAGTTTTGTTATCTAATTGAGTTTTAATACCTTTACCTATTATTGTTTCATAATTATTAATTAATTTTTCATCAATATTTTCTAAATAATTCTTTTTAATAGCATTAGCGATAGGGTGATTTGAATAG
>CAYNBG010000133.1:0-3292 GCA_964395495.1 uncultured Staphylococcaceae bacterium | reverse complement strand
TAAAGATTATAAAGAAGGGTTTGCTGCTGCTGAAAAAATGGTCGAAGAAGGTGGATTAGGTCATAGCGCTTGTATTCATACAACTAATAAAGAATTAGCTGATGAATTTGGTCTTAGACTTAAAGCTTGTAGAATTATTTGGAATTCTCCAACAACTTTTGGAGGAATAGGTAATATTTATAATTCATTTATTCCTTCAATGACTTTAGGATGTGGTTCTTATGGTCACAATTCTGTAAGCGGAAATGTTGGTGCAGTTAATTTAATTAATGTTAAAAGAATTGGTAAAAGGAGAAATAATATGCAATGGTTTAAATTACCAAGCAAAATATATTTTGAAAGAAATAGTATTCAATACTTAGTTGATTGTAAAGATGTAAATAAAGTATTTATCGTTACTGATAAATCAATGGTTCAACTTGGATTCATGAATAAAATTGTTGACGAGTTAAAGTTAAGAAGAAATGAAGTAACTATTCAATTATTTACAGATGTTGAACCAGATCCCGATATTAAAACAGTTAGAAAAGGTGCTGATTTAATGGAAAGCTTTAAGCCTGATACTATTATTGCTTTAGGTGGTGGTAGTGTTATGGATGCTGCAAAAGGTATGTGGTTATTCTACGAAAATCCTGAAGTTAATTTTGATGATTTAAAACAAAAATTCATGGATATTAGAAAGAGAGCATTTAAATTCCCTCAATTAGGTAAGAAGACTAAATTAATTTGTATTCCAACAACTAGTGGTACAGGTAGTGAAGTTACTCCATTTGCTGTTATTTCAGATCATGAAAATCAAAAGAAATATCCTTTAACAGATTATTCATTAACTCCAACAATTGCTATTGTTGATCCAGAATTTACTACTAATTTACCTGCAAGTGTTACAGCAGATACAGGTCTTGACGTTTTATGTCATGCTGTTGAAGCTTATGTTAGTATGTTAGCTAGTGATTTTACAGATGGTTTAGCATTGCATGCTGTTGAATTAGTATTTGAAAACTTAGAAAGAACAGTTAAAGATGGTAAAAATGATTTAGAAGCTAGAGAAAAGATGCACAACGCTGCTACGATTGCTGGTATGGCATTTGCTAATGCTTTCTTAGGTATGTGTCATGCTATGGCTCATAAAGTTGGTGGATTCTATCATTTACCTCACGGAAGAATTATTGGTATTTTATTACCATATGTAATTAGATATAATGGACAAGTTCCTCAAAAATTATCTACATGGCCAAAATATAATGTATATGATGCAGATAAACGTTATACAAAGCTTGCTAGATTAATTGGTTTAAATGCAAAGAATGAAAAAGAAGGTGTAGAAGCATTTGCTAATGCATGTTACGATTTATCAGTAAGATGTGGATTCAAACCTTCATTTAAAGAACAAGGAATTGATGAAAAAGATTTCATGGATAATGTCGAAAAGATTGCATATCTTGCTTATGAAGATCAATGTACTCCAGCAAATCCAAGAATTCCTCTTGTTAAAGATATGATCCAAATTCTTAAAGATGCTTATTATGGCAACTTTAAAAAATAATTAGTATTTCATAACGAATTTTAAAAATCTCTTATCAATTGATAAGAGATTTTTTATTAATAATGTCAATTTTATTTATTAATTGTGTATAATAATTTATATAAAGAAGGTTGAATTATGAAAAAAGAATTTAGAGATCTCTTAACTGAAAATATTAATGAAGCAAATGTATTCTTATGTGGTATTCCATTTGATAAAAATGCTTCAGTAGGAAAAGGCGCTAAAGATGCTCCAAAAGTTTTAAGAGAATTAAGCTACGATTTACCAGCATTAGATAGAAAAGGTTTTTTGCTTAAAGATATTAAACTATTTGATTTTGGTGATTTTGCAAGTGAAGATTTTGATGTTTTAAAAGGCAATATGGATGATTTCTTAAAACAAGAGGGATTTCATATGGTTTTTGGTGGAGATCACTCTATTGCTATTGCAACTAATAGGGCTTTTTATGATAAATGTAAGAAATTAAATAAAACACCTGTATTAATTCATATAGATGCTCATCCTGATATTTGTGATGAATATCATGGCTCAAAATATTCCCATGCATGCCCTGTTGCTAGAGCTTTAGAGTATGGATATGAAGACAAAAATGTTACATTATGTGGAGTTAGAGGTTTTGAAGAACAAGAAGTAGAAACTTTTAAAACACATCCTTTGCTTGATGTGTTTAAAGCTAATGATATAAAAGAGATGGGATACCATACATTTATTGATATTTTAAAGAAAAAATATAATGATGATTCTTACTTGTTATATATATCTTATGATATAGACGCTAATGATCCTGCATATGCTCCTGGAACTGGTACTCCTGAAGCTTTTGGCTTATCAAATTTTGAAACAATGGGTATTGTTACAGAAATTGTAAAAAACTTTAATGTTGATATATTAGAAATTGTAGAAGTAGCTCCACCTCTTGATGTTAATAATATTACTAGTTGGTTAGCTTTAAAAACTATTTATGAAGTTTTTGCTACTTTAATTCAAAATAATAAATTAGTCAAATAATGGAATACTTTAAAAATTTGTTCAATACACTAAAAGAAAAAGATTATTTTAAAGAATTAAATTCATTTTTGGATAAAGAATATTCTAAATATACAATTTACCCAAAAAAAGAAGAAATCTTTAATGCTTTTTCGTTTTTTAATGAGAAAGATTTAAAAGTTGTTATTATTGGTCAAGATCCATATCCAAATAAAGGTCAAGCAAATGGACTAGCATTTTCGGTTAATAAAGGTATTAAATTACCACCTAGTTTAATTAATATATATAAAGAAATAGAGATAGAATTTAATTGTGTGATGGATTTTAATAATGGAGACTTAACTTATTTAGCTAAACAAGGAGTTTTATTATTAAATCCTATATTAACTGTTAAAGAAAAAGAGCCTTTATCACATAAAAATAAACTATATGATAATTTATTTAAGGATATCATGAAATATTTAGATTCTTTGGATCAAAATATAGTGTTTCTATTATGGGGAAATAACGCAAAAAAATATGATAAATTAATTACAAATAAAAAAAGACTAGTGATTAAAACTAATCATCCTAGTCCTTTAAGCGCAAATAGAGGCGGTTGGTTTAACTCTAATTGTTTTTATAATACTAATAAGTATTTAGAAAACAATAATATTTTGCCAATATATTGGGTTAATAATATTAATATCTTTTGTTAGATGTTAAATTATTAATAGATATAAATAAATACGGATTGCTTATTTCAAATTCCTTTTTGTT
>CAYNBG010000132.1:0-3302 GCA_964395495.1 uncultured Staphylococcaceae bacterium | reverse complement strand
ATTAAATTTGAAATTTCCTCCGTTAACTCTTTTTGCATGTTCCATAATATAACCAGGAAACATTTTTAGGAACTAAAGAAGTATAATCTCTTTCATTTCTTGAAGATGCTTCATGAGCATCAAATTCGATACTATTATATTGTTTAATAAAATCTAAATATTGATAATTCTCTGGATTAGTATCATCAACATCACTAAATAAATCTGGGAAATTGTTACTATTTCTATCAAAAACAGTATTAATTCCTAATCCTTTTACATTATTATCTAAAAAGCTCTTATAACTATAAGTCATTTTTGGAACACTTAAATCTATAATTCCTTCTTTATAATCTTCTTCATTAATTGTTATAAAATCACTTCCACTTATTGCATCAAGAGTAGATACATCATCACTATTTGAAGTTACATATTTAATTTTGTATCCATTTTCATAATAATCAAAGAATGAAAAATATTTTTCATTTTGTGAATATATTGATCCATACTTATGAGACATAAAGCTTACTTTATTTACACTATCGCCATTAATAAAATTTGACTTATAGGTGCTACTATCATTAAACGAATATTTCCATTTATTTTTATAAAATAAGGTGGATAATATATAAACAGTCTTAAAATTATCAAATTTAAAATCATCTCTATTTATAACATCTTTAGTATTAAGTCTTGTATTAACCCAATCTATGATTTTATCTAAATTATCATATGTAAAATCCATTGAATAAGCTTCTACATTATTTTTTGTTAAAATATCAATATAATTAGTATTTAATGTATAACTATTATTAAAGAAAGATCCATTATAAATTTGTGTTGTTCCGTTATCATTTATATAAAAATTATTATCAAATATTTTATTTAATTCATTGCTTCTTGTGTCTTTATCTGCCTTTAAACCAGAATCGAATTCATCATTTACAATAGAATTAGACGATAATAATGAAACAATATTTAAATTATAATAAGCACTTAAAGGAGATATTAAATAATTAGAATTAGATAAATCATTTTTAACAAAATCATAAGTAAAAGAATTAAAGTTTTTAACAAATGTTGAATCGATTTTATTATTTCCTTTTGTCTCATTATATGTAATAGAATTCAAAGCTTCAAATGATTGACTTTTATACATAGCTGAATCATTTAAACTATATTTAACACTTTTTTCTTTATATTTATAATCTGTTTTTATACTACTTGCTAAAATAACACCACCTATGCTTCCTATAACAACTAAAGGGATAGCAGCAACAACAATTCCAAAAGCTAAACCAATTTTTGCACCTCTTGGCATTCTATTTGATTTGTATGTAGTTTTATTTTTACATTGATTTTCTAATTCAATATTCTTTTCAATTTTAGAAAAATCTTCTTTAAAATCAGCCTTATTTTCTATATATTTTTCAAATTTCTTTTCGTCTTTCATAAATACTTATACCCCTTAAGTTTATTAAACTTTTTAATTGCTCTAAAATAAAGCGAAGATAATTTCTTTTCCTTATATTTATAAATTTCACTTAATTCTTTAAAAGTATATCCTTCAAGAACATGTTTAATAATAATATCTACTTCTTCTTTTGATAATACACTAGCTAAATCATCAAGTAGTTCTTTATAAGAAATATAAGGGTTAAATTTAGTATCATTAGATTCAATATCTATATCATTATCTAATTGAGTATCTTGTATCTTTTTAAGATAATCTTTAGCGATATTATTAGCACTTACTACTAAATAATATTTAATAGAACCATTGATATCATTAAGTTTATTAAATACTTTAATAAACGTATCATTAGCAAGATCTTCAATGGTTTCTTTATTGTTTATATATTTAGAAATACATAAACAAACAAGTTTAAAATATTTTGAATAAACATTCCCTAAATACAATTTTAAAATAGAAGTATTACCGCTATTTAATACCTTTTTTAATTCCTTTTCTTCACTCATTGAAAGCCTTTCATATAATTAGACGAATAAGTAATTATATTTCTTTTACTATTTTATAAAATTTTGTATAAAAAAACGACTTAATAATAAGTCGTAATCTTTTAGATGGTCGGGGCGACAGGATTTGAACCTGCGGCCTTCTGCTCCCAAAGCAGACGCGATACCAAGCTACGCTACGCCCCGAACGTGATTAATATTATATCATAACAATCTTTCATTGTTAAGATATATTTTTCCTTATCATTTATCTACTTAATACTAAAGTAAATAAACTTGTATATATGGCGCGCTAAACAGGAGTCGAACCCGTAACCTTTTGATCCGTAGTCAAACGCTCTATCCAGTTGAGCTACTAGCGCAGCCATTAAATAATAAATCATATAGAAAATATTTTCAAATATTTTCTTATAATTTAATTATTTATTTCTTAAGAATATATAAGATTCCTATTGTCTTTGGCCCACAATGACTAGATACAACACATCCAGCATGTGTAAAATGAATATTTTCTTTAGGAAACTTATCTTTAATCTTATCATACATATATTTATCTTCACCATCCATATGTAATGAGTCAGTAATAAATAAACAATCTGTATCTATATTTGGTAAATCTTCAAAAAATTCATTAAGTTGTTCGTCAACAGCCTTAATATAATTACCTCTAGGTTTTCTATAAACTGTTAATTTATTATCTATAACTTTAGCAACAGGATGAATCTTTAATAATGTTGCTAACATTTTAGTCATCCCTGAACATCTACCACCCTTATAAAGATAATCTAATCTATCAATACAGAATTTAGCACTTACATAAGGTACAATTTCTCTAACTTTATTAGCGATTTCATGAACATCTAATCCTTCATCTCTATATTTAACCATCTTCATAACAAGTAAGCCTGTACCAGTTGATAAATTTTTTGAATCAACAACTTCAATACGATCAGCACCAACTTCTTCTCTTGCTATCATTGCATTATTATAAGTAGATGATAAACCACTTCCAATACCTGTAAAAATAACATCGTATCCTTGATCTACATAAGTTTTAAAATCATTTATTAATTCTGCAACATTTCTAGCACCAGTTGTAGGAGTAACGCCTAATTCTTCAACCTTTTTATAAACTTCTTCAGGAGTAATTGTAACTCCATCTAAATAATCTTTCTCATCACCTTTAAATGTAACATGTAATGGAACAATTTTAATATCATATTTTTCAACAAGTTCTTTACTTAAATCACATGTTGAATCTGCAATAATTACTACTTTATTCATAAATTTCCTCGCTTATTGTTATATTTTAATAAATTTTATACAAAAATTAAATACATAAATAA
>CAYNBG010000131.1:0-3304 GCA_964395495.1 uncultured Staphylococcaceae bacterium | reverse complement strand
AATATGGACTTGCTTTTCTAATAATTGAATCTACATCAATATTTCCTTCAAAGATATTTCTTAATTCTTTATTATGTCTAAAATCGAAAGTGACAACATTTTCATATTGGTCATGAGCAAATTTATTAACTATATAACTTTTTCCAATTTGTCTTAAACCATCAACAATTAATGGCACTTTATCCTTATCATTATTCCATTTTACTAATTCGCTATATATTTTTCTTTTAAACTCATAATTTGCCATAAATATACCTCAATAATATTATAACAAAATTTCGTAAAATGTAAATATAAACATAAAACGACTTCGTAAAATGTAAATATAAACATAAAACGAAAAAATTATTATTTTATAAAGATTAAAAAAACTTTGATAAAATTATCAAAGCTTTAAATTCAAATATATGGTGCCGACTATTAGATTCGAACTAACGACCTACCCATTACGAATGGGTTGCTCTACCAGCTAAGCTAAGTCGGCATCTATAAAATTATAAAGAAAATTAATTTATAATTCTATATTAATTAGAAGTTGGTTCTTCTTTTTTATAAACATAATTATAGTATTCATATTGTTTATATTTAGAAGAAATTTCTTTCATTTGTTTTAAGCATTCGCTATGTAAATATTCCTTGTTTTCTTTAATACTTTTATTAGGATCAGGATAAATTGGTTTACCTACAACTAATTTAATTTTAGGTTTTAAAAACTTAAATAATCTTTTTTGCATAATAGAAACAATAGGAACTACTGGAGCATTGCATTTACTAGGATAATGAAATGATCCACTAGGGAAATCTCTAATCTTAGTATAATATGGCCAAATATGAGCTTCAGGGAATATTAATATTGCTTGTTTCTTTTTAATATAATAATCAAAACATTTCATCATATTAGCTTGAGTTTTAATCGAATCACCTAAAGGGATAAAACCTAATGCCTTTACTAAGTGTTTAACAACTGGGATAGATAAAGAATCTGAAAATGCTAATATATTTACTCTCTTATTCCAAATTAAGAAAGCGTTAATCATAATAGCATCCATATTAGATATATGATTAGCATATATAAAATAACCTTTATTTTTTAATTCTTTTAAATTCTTTTTATTTTTAAAGGTAGTTCCTTTAAATACACAAAATAAAGCCAATATAGGATGAGCTATAAAATAATAAAGGATAAAAGAAAAAAATCTTTCTAAAGGTTTTTTTCTTATAAACTCATAGTTTTCATCAAGTTTAATTCTTTTAGCACCTTTAGTAGTTTGAAAATCTACATTTATATCATCACTATAGTAGATTGTATCATTTCTTTTTCTTTTTGACATTTTGACTCCTCAAAGCTTCTTTATCAACAATCTTTCCTTCGTGTTCAATTTTATCCCATGTCTTTCTTTTAGATTTATGAAATAATCCATCAAGGAATGCACAAGGAAAATCAAACATAAAGAACATATAAGAGAATAAACAAATAAACACTTTATTACCTTTAAATTTAAGTCTTTTATTATCAATAATAAAGACTAAAGCACATATAAATACAAATGTTAAATATAAGTATAAGAAAGCAATCCAAGCACTCCAGAATGTTAATTGAGGTATTGCATTGCTCCAAAAATCTTCACTATATTGAGGTAAAGATGCGGTAATAATAGCAGATATAAATAAGCCTATTCCAATAAAGAAAGCTATAAATTCAAGAACACATAAAGCTCCAAATGGATATATAGAAAAATTATATTCCCATAAAGATAATGTTTTTCTAGCTCCCTTTAAGCAACCATAATCATATGTTTTTTGCTTAAATCTTTTTCTATTATCAAAGTATCCCCAAGTCCATCTTATGTGTTGTTTATGAACAATAGACATTTGAGGAGATTGCTCATCATAATACATCGCTAAAGGATAATAATGCATTGAAATATTATGATAATAACAATATGTAGTTAATTCTACATCTTCAGTCATACCATTAAATATCCAACCGCATTCATTATCAATAATATCAAAATCTACATAATATCCTGTTCCAGTTAAAGTGCATTTTTTAAATAAATAACTTCTACCATTACTAGTAAAATTATTCATAAAGGAAAATAAAACAGCACTATCACTACTTACCCAGTTCATACTAGCATTTGTAAAGTTTCTATATCCTGTACCGACTTTATATCCTTGATTTTTACAATCATTCATTAAACTAATATAATCAGAATTCATTATGTTATCTGCATCAAAAACCATAAATGCATCAAATTGCATATTATGCTTTTTAATATAAAGATAAGCCTCATTTAACGCATGTCCTTTAGTTCTTTTATTAACTAAATCTTTTCTTATAACAACATGGAAATTAGACGGAAATTCGTTAACTATTTTAAAAGTAGGATCATCTTTAGATTCGATAATTACAAATACATCATATTTATCTTTAGGATAATCTTGTTTTGCTAATGAATCTAAACAATTTCTAATTACTTTATCTTCATTTCTAGCTGGAATTAATACAGCATATTTATAATTAACTTTACCTTTTTCAAATTTTTTATGTTTTTTAAAAGCTAATATTAAAAAGGGAATATAATACCATGAAAGAATTAAGAAAATAACTATTATTCCTACAAGAACAATGTTTAAATAATTGGCAAAATTCTTATACATTTCCTTAAGCCAAGCATCAATAGTTACTAAAATAATTCCTGAATTCATACATTGAAAATTATAGTAAAAACTATGTATTTTGTAAATAGTTTATATCTAGTATTAAATACTAGCACTTATGATTTTTAAAAATTAATAAAAAAAATAAGAAATCACTATAATCAATTTAAAAAGAAATAAAAGGTTTACATTATTATATAATAAACTACAAATCGCTATTCTAAAGGTTTATTATTTTATCAGTTTTCTCTTACTTAACCTATATTGATTTATGGTTATAATAACCATTCCAACAAGTATTAAAGCCATAGAAATATAGAATGTAAAATAAGGAGTCAAGTTAAACATAAAAATAGAAACTAATGAACCAATAAATGGATTTATACCAAAATAAGAAATACAAATACTAACACCTAAATGAATTTGACATAAGAAAACCATACTAACTGCTACTCCATATATCATAAAGCCCATACCGATTAAAGCAATATGGTAGTTTAAATTAGATAGATTAAATGTTTCATTAGTAAATCTTGATACAATTAAACATAGACAAAAAGCAGCAAATGATTTAATTAATACTAAATAATATGGGGATGCTCCTTCAGATTTTCTTGCTATATTATTAGATAAACTCCAA
>CAYNBG010000130.1:0-3317 GCA_964395495.1 uncultured Staphylococcaceae bacterium | reverse complement strand
ATAACGATCCAACTTGCCACGGTGAAGTTGATTGTATAAGAAAAGCATGTAAAAAATTAAAAACATTCGATTTATCAGGTTGTGAAATTTATACAACAGGCGAACCATGCACAATGTGCGCATGCGCAATATTGTGGGCTAATATCTCAAAAGTTTATTATGGAGCTACAATTAAAGATAATTCTATTATTGGCTTTAGAGACGAAAAATTTGCTGAAATATTCAAAATGGAAAAAATACCAGATTTCTACGAACAAATCGATAGAGATGAATGTTTAAAATTATTTGAAGAATATAACACTTTAAAAGATAAAACTCATTATTAAAATTAAAAATCCATATAATTTCTCATATGGATTTTATTTTTTATTATTTTGTTTTTGAACATATATATAATTTCTAACATTTGCTACTGCTATTCTAACATCTTTAATTTCTGTAATAAATATAACTTCCATATTTTTCATATGAAACTCTATTGTTCCAGTTTTTAAAGCATGTGTAAAACTATGTAATCCCATTCTATCATAGGTATATTTAACTTCTTTAACTTCATTAATATCTATTTCTCTACTCTTATAATCTTTTAAAATAATTTTATTATCAACTGCACTTATAGCATTTACTTTTCTAATAACAAAATAAATAAAACCTGCTAAAAATAATAAAGCAACTACTCCAACAAATATAGAAAAGCCTAGTAAAATATTATTAGTAAAATTAGATAAATAATAAAATACAAATAAAATAGTAAATATCCCTAAAAACATTATAGTAAAAACTAAGAATGTTATCTTAATCCAATTTACATACTTTCCTAATACATTGTTTTCCATGTTTAATATATTAACATATTTTAATAAAACTTGATATTTTTATTAATAATTTTGATGAATTAAGCTATTATAATCTTTCATCATTTTATTTAAAAAATTGGTTTCTTAAATATTTATCAAAAAATATATATAAAAATAAAACACTTTATAGTTTTAGATGAATTATTTTATAATATAAACATGATTCAAAAACTAAAAGACAAGAAAAATATAAATAAAATAAAAATAGACGAAAATACTTTTTTATATTTTATTAATATTAAAAACATTACATTAGATCTAATGTATTCTTTATCTAAAGCTAGACAAGAAAAAATTAATTCATATAAATATACAATTAATAAAAAACAATCTTTAGGTGCAGGAATATTATTAAAAGAAGCATTAAAAAAATATAAGATTAAAGAAAAAAATATAATATTAAAAACTAACGAATATGGAAAACCTTACATTGAAAATTATGAAAATATCTATTTTAATATTTCTCATTCAAATGATTATTCTATATTAGTTATATCTAATAAAGAAGTTGGATGTGATATAGAAAAAATTAAAAGAGTTAATAAATTTGTAATTGGTAAATGCTTTTCAAAAAATGAACAAGATTATATTAAAAATTCATTCAATAAAGAATCTACTTTTATCCAAATTTGGACAATAAAAGAAAGTTATTTAAAAGCTTTAGGATGTGGATTAAATAAAGAAATGAACGAATTAGATTTTGTTAATAAAAACGAAATTATACAAACTTATAATAATTTCAAATTAAAACAATACAATTTGGATGATTATTATATAACAATTTGGTATTAAAAAAGGGGTGAAATCTATACTAAATGTTCACTCTTTTTATTTTTAAGTTTTATTATGGTCTTAAGCCCATTCCACCTTCAAGAGTTAATGTTTCACCAGTTAAATATTTAAAATCAGGTGTTGATAACATTACACAAACTCTTCCAATTTCAAGTTCAGAATCTCCAAAATGACCAATTGGAGGAACATGGACATTAGCTTTATAAGCTTCTGGATATGCTTTTTGGAAATTTTCAAGTTGACTTGTCCAAGCTAAAGGACAAATTACATTTACATTAATTTCATCTTTTGCCCATTCAGTTGCAGCAACTCTTGATAATCCTCTTATACCTTCCTTTGCTGCAGCATAACTACATTGACCATAATTACCAAATAAACCAGCACCACTAGCAAAATTGATAACACTACCTTTAGTTTCTTTTAAATAAGGATAGCATGCTTTCATATAATAAAATGCTGCGTATAATCCTGAATATAAAGCTAAATTAAATTGATCAGTTGTTTGTTCAGCAAGAGGAACACCTGATGCACTTGCTTGAGCATTATTAACAAGAACATCAATTCTACCGAATTTATCAATTGCTTGTTTAACAACACTATTAACAATTGTTTCATTATCATTTTTATCGCTTACATCAGCTTGTAAAGCTAAAACTGAAACATTATATTTTTCTTCAATTTCTTTTTTAGCTGATTCAAGTTTACTAACGTTTCTTCCGGTGATAACTAAGTTAGCACCTTCTTTTGCAAATGCTGTTGCAATACCATAACCGATAGATCCGCATCTTCCATCGCTCAATACTGCTCTTCCAGCACCTGTTATAACAACAGTTTTACCTTTGAATAAATTCATAAATATTTTACCTCGATACTTTTATTATAATATTAATTTATAACTTTCTCAAAATTAAATAGAAATATTAAACTTAATTATTAATTATATTTAATCACAACTATTTAATCTTTTAATTTTATAAGATGATTTTTTATTACTATTTAAAATTTTTATTCATTTTTTTAACAAATTAAATTTAAAATATTTTTTAAAAACACATATTTTAAATTTTTAAAACTGAATTATAATTATTTTATATTAGGAGGACAATATTATGAAAAAAATTAAAAAAGATATCTTATTATTAGCAGTTCTACCATTAATATCTTTAACTGGATGTAATAATACAAATGATATAAATAATGCTAAAGAATTGACTACAACTACTCCAAATTTAAAAACAGGTATTTTACCTAACGAAATAGATTACAAAACCAATGAAAACAATATATTAAATACAAATAATAATATAGATTATGAAACAATTTCATCAAATATTAGCTTAGAAAACTATACAACTTTGCAAAGTGATGGAATTATTTCAAGCGCAGGAAATTATTTACTTGAAGGAACATATTCTAGTGGTATTACATTTAATTTAAAAAAGAACGATGAAGTACATCTATTTTTAAATAACACTACTATAAATAATGATAATGATTCAGCTTTTATTAAAAGTGATAAAAAAATTAATGTAATAGTTACTGCAATAAAAGATACAGTTAACACTATATCTACTACATCTACATCTAATGTTATTAATATAAAAGGTGATTTAACAATTAATGGAGAAGGAACTATTAATATTAATAATTCTTCTACAGATAGTAACG
>CAYNBG010000129.1:2381-3317 GCA_964395495.1 uncultured Staphylococcaceae bacterium | reverse complement strand
TACAGTTAATGATGGAAATAATGTTAAAGAGATTAAAAAAGCGATTCAAATTGCGAAAAAATCAACATTTAATCCAACTTTAATTGTTGTTAAAACAGTTATTGGCTATGGAAGTAAAAATCAAGGTACAAGTAAAGTCCATGGTGCTCCTCTAGGTGTTGAAGACGGGAAAAATGCTAAATTAAGTTATGGTTATGATTATCCTGATTTTACAATTCCTGAAGAAGTTTATAGTTCGTTTAGAGATGAATTTGTTAAACGTGGTGATGAAGCTTACGCAAATTATGAAAAAGGAATTGAAGAATATAAAACTAAATATCCTGAATTATATGATGAAGTTGTTGCTTTAGAAAATAATGATGTTTCGTCTTTATTGCCTAAAGAATTGCAACTCATGAATGAATTAAAAGAAGATTCAACTCGTAAGGGTAGCCAAAAAGTTCTTCAATATTTCCATTCTGTATTACCTAATTTATTCGGTGGTAGCGCTGATGTTGCTGGTTCGGTTATGACTGGACTTAAAGATCAAGTTAATTTTACTCCTGAAAATCGAGATGGTAAAAATATCAACTGGGGTATTAGAGAGTTTTTAATGGCAAGCGCAAGTAATGGTATTTTACTTCATGGAGGTCTTAGAACTTATACAGGCTGTTTCTTAGTTTTTGCAGATTACTTAAAACCTGCGATAAGAATGTCTGCTTTAATGGGATTACCTCAAATTTATTTATTTAGCCATGATTCTATTATGGTTGGTGAAGATGGACCAACACATCAACCAGTTGAACAACTTGCAATGTTAAGAAGTATACCAAATGTCCATGTATTTAGACCATGTGATAATAAAGAAGTCTATGCTTCATATCGAATTGCTTTAGAAGATACAAAAACTCCAAGTTGTTTAATTTTAACTCGTCAAAATCTTCCTATTTTAGAAAA
>CAYNBG010000129.1:0-2371 GCA_964395495.1 uncultured Staphylococcaceae bacterium | reverse complement strand
AAGGGTGCTTATATTATTTCAAAAGAAAATAAAGAAGCACAAATTACTTTAATTGCAACAGGTAGTGAAGTTAGTTTGGCTTTAGATGTTAAGGATTTATTAAAAGACGAAATTGATATTAGAGTCGTTTCTATGCCTTGTATGGAATTATTTAATGCTCAAAGCGAAGAATATCAAGAAGAAATTATCGGTACAAAGATTTGCCATAATATTTCTATAGAAATGGGTTCAACATTTGGCTGGGGAAGATACGCTAGACATAATTATGGTGTTGACATATTTGGAGCTAGTGGAAAAGCAAGTGATATTGTAAAGGCATATAAATTTACTAAAGAAGATGTTGCATCTTATGTAAAGAATGTTTTTAAGGAGGTTTACCATGGGTAGTTATGTTTATACTAAAAAATCTAACAAAAAAGGTGAACTCGGCGTTTCAAAAAACGTATTTAAACAAATTGCTGAAGAATCTTTAAAACAAATTAATGGTATTATAGCTAGTAATAAGAAAAAGAAAAATTTATTATCAAGTGATGATATATCTGTATCAATTAAAGACAATGAAGCAGTTTATTATATCAATGTAAAAGTTGAAAAAGGCTCTAATGAAGAAGAAATTAAGCAAAAAATACAAGAAGTATTAACAAACAATTTACTTTATCTTTTAGATGCTGTACCTTTTAAGATTGTTGTAAAGACAACTATTATTTAATTATGAATAACGAAATTTTAACAAGAAATAAATTACAAGAACAAGCAATGCAATTAATGTATTCTTATTTAATCTACGAGGATTTAAATAAAGAAATCGATGTAACTGAATCAATGTCATCTTTTTTAGATGTACCTTTTGATGATGTTCCATTGTTTTTAAAGTTATTATTAGTAAAGGCTTTAAAATATGAAAAAGAAACAATTGATTATGTTTCAAAATTTTTAAATAACTGGAAATTTAATCGTTTAAATTATTGTATACAATCTATTTTAATTTTAAGTGTTACTAATTTTAAGTATTTAAACGATACGGATAGAGCGGTCATTATTAATGTTGCTATTAAATTAGCAAAAAAATATGGTGACAAGAACGATTATAAGTTTGTTAATGCTGTTTTAGATAAGTGCTTAGATGATTCAATACGAGAATAAAGATTTTTATACAGTTTTTGAAATTAATGATTATATAAAATCACTTTTTGATAATACAATAACTCTTCAAAATATAGGAATTATCGGAGAAGTGTCGAATTTTAGAGGTGCTAACCGTACAGGTCACCTCTATTTTAATTTAAAAGATGAAAATTCATCTTTAAATTGTGTAATGTTTAAATTTGATGTTTTAAAAAATGATGTAAACATATCTAATGGCGATCAAATTTTAGTTATTGGAAGTATTTCAAGTTATATTGTGAATGGTTCATATCAATTAATAATTAAAAAAATAATTCCTTTTGGTGAAGGTAATTTATTATTAAATAAAGAAAGATTAAAGAAAAAACTAGCTGATGAAGGTATTTTTGATGAAAATCATAAATTATCTTTAATAGAGTTTCCTCATAAAATAAGTGTTATTACAGGAAAAAACAGTGCCGCAGAGAAAGATTTTTTATTTAATTTAAATAGAAGAAATCCATTAGTCGAAGTTGAATTTATTTATTCATCTGTACAAGGAAAAGAAGCGTTAAAAGATTTATTATTAGCATTAGATAAAGCTGAAAAATCCGACTCTGACATGATTATTTTAGGAAGAGGTGGTGGAGCTAGTGAAGATTTAAATGTATTTGATGAAGAAGAATTAGTTAGAAGAATATATGATCTTAAAAAGCCAATAATTACAGCAATTGGACATGAAATAAATTTAAGTTTATGTGATTTAGTAAGTGATAGACATGCATCGACTCCAACAGGGGCATGTGAATATGCAGTTAGTGATATAAACGATATTATCAACGAATTGAATTATTTAAAGAGTAATATCTACAAAACTATTAATAATAAAATTAGTGAATATAGTGAAAAAATATCATTAATTAAGACAAAAAAAGAATTTGTTTCAATTAATTCTTTATATGATAGTTATTTATTAAAATTAAGTAATTTAAAAGCTAGTAATGATAAATATATGTTATCTATTTTAAATAGTGATAAAGAAAAAATAAATGAATTAAAACAAAAATTAATATTAAAAGATTGCCTTAAGATTCTAAATGATGGCTATTCAATTGTTTATAAAAATAATAATATAATTAAAGATATTAATGATGTTGATATAGATGATATTTTAAAAATTAAACTTGCTAATGGTGAGATTTATGTTAAGGTCATAGATAATATTAAAAAGGAGAAATAGTATGGGGGAGAAAAATAAATTATCTTT
>CAYNBG010000128.1:0-3323 GCA_964395495.1 uncultured Staphylococcaceae bacterium | reverse complement strand
TACAAAGCTAATGGATCATATTGTATTAAAGTTGCTCAATGTACTGTAAATTATGAACCAGATGATAATGATCCAGATAAACAAGTAGCAGTATATTCTGAACAACAATGGATTCCAGATCCAAAAACTGCACACTGTGAAAGTTTAACGCCTTCAACATTATTTATGCCAGTTTGGCAAGAGGCAGCTGATGCTAACGGATTTAGTTGGTCAAGCAATCCAGTTTGTATTGGTGGAGCTGGAAAATATGCTTTAATCGCTGCTCAATATACAACTGTTTCAAGCGCAACAGAAGCTGGATTTGGAATTGGTTTAGTTAAACTTGAAACGAAAGATTCAACAAATGGCGATTATAAGGAAGTTGTTAAATACGTATATACAGACCATACATATGGTGTTGTGGGTGGATTTGAAGCAAGCGGTTGGAATACTGATGTTGCAATGACTGCATCTACTGATGGACAATCTTATAGCGCTACAGTTACATGTAAAGCAAATGATGAATTAAAAGTTAGAGCTGATGGTAAATGGGATTACTCATGGGGTTTTAATGGCCTTAATGATCAAAACAATTTCAAAGTAACTGAAGCAGGTGATTATTTAGTTACAATTAAAAATTTTGGTGAAGATGCATCTGCAACTGTTACAGTTGAGAAAGCTACTCAAGGAAAATAGTTTAAAATAGAAAAATAATAAATGAGGATCTTTTAATGAGATCCTCATTTAGACATTAATGAGCATGATAAATTTTAAAAAAATTATAAAATCACTTACATTTTCTTTGATTGCTGTTCCTTGTCTTTTTAGTTGCAATAATAAAGAACCTATATACGATGATTTTGAAGATTCTTATATTGATAAATTACCTTCAAATACCGAAGATGGGTTAACTTTTCATGCATTTAATTGGACTTTTAAACAAATTAAAGAAAATTTAAGTGCCATTGCTAATTCTGGATTTAAAAGTGTGTTGACTATGCCAGTTCAAGAACCTAAAAATGGAGGTTCTTCATGGTGGAGTTTTTATGAACCATTAAGTTTTTCTATAGCTAAAAACTCTTCTTTAGGTTCAAAAGAAGATCTTAAAGATTTATGTGATGAAGCTGAAAAATATAATATATCCATATTAGTAGATATTGTAGCAAATCACATGGCTAATATAACAGATGATGATTTAGAAAGTGATGGTACTCCTAAAGTCTCAACTAATGTTGAGGAATATGAGCCTATTATTTATCAAAACAGAAATAGCGACGTTGATGGAATTCATGGTGTCACATTTCATCATAATAAAAACGCTACAGGTAGTGGACAAGAGACACAATATTATCAATATGGGCAATTACCAGATTTAAATACAGCTAATCCTTATGTTCAAGAAAGAGTGTTGTCTTTATTAAAAGAATGCATTGACACTGGAGTTGATGGTTTTAGATTTGATACAGCAAAACATATCGAAACCGAAGATGATCCTCAATATCCTAGTGATTTTTGGGCTAACACATTAGATGTTGCAAAAACTTATTATACCGAAAGAACTGGAAAAAAATTGTATGCATATGGAGAAGTATTAAATTCTCCTTTAAATAGATCTATCGATGTATATACAAAGAGAATGCTAGTTACTGATGATGGTTATGTTGATCAATTTATAGCATCAACATTAAACGGAAAAACAGATAAAATTTTAAGTGCAACATATAAAACTGACGATCCTAAAAAAGAGATTGCATGGGTTGAATCTCATGATGAATATACATCTAGTTCGAGTCATTTAAGTGAAGCAAGAATTATAAAATCTTGGGGTGTATTAGCATCTAGAAAAGATTTAGGTGGATTATATTTAGGAAGGCCTAATAGTGATTTAACTGTTGGTGTTGTTGGTTCATACACTTTTGAAAACGAAAATATTGCTTGTGCAAATAGATTCCATAATAGATTTGTTGGTGCTGAAGAAAATTTAAGCGCGAAAGATTCTATTTTTGTTAATGAAAGAACTTCATCCACAGATCAAGGTGCTTTTGTATTAAATGTTGGAAAAATCGATACAAATAGTGAAGTTGAAGTTGAATTTCAAAAATTAGAAAATGGGAATTATTATGATACTTTAACAGGAAATAAAGTTGTTATAACAAATGGAAAAGGAAAGGTTAAGTTTTCTTCTTCAGGTGTAGCATTTTTAGTAAGAAGTAATAAAAAAGCACATCCTAGACTTACAATTTCAGAAAGAAGTGGTTCGTTTGCTGATGATAAAAAAATAAAAGTTACTATTTCTAATTATGAAGAAGCATACTACACATATAACGATGAAGAAACCAAGTATGATTTAAAAGATAGCGCTTATATTTCTTTAAAAGATCACGTTTTAAAAGATAATAGTGTAACGATTAATATATTCGTAAAAAATGGAGAGTTTACAATACAAAAGTCGTTTATATATAATAAGATTACATTAATTGATGGTTACTTTAATGTCGTTAATTTAAACAAAAAATATTTAATTGATTATGAAATTTATATGTGGAGTTGGTCTCCAAGCATATGGAGTAAAAATTACACATTACAGGATGATAGATTATTGATTGATGTTACTGGAATGACTGGTTTCTTACTTGGATTATTTACTAAAGGATATACAATTGCTGAAACTGGTAAGTGGGATAGTAATGTAATAAAACAAACTGTAGATATTAAAGGAGAAACTTTAACTCAAGGATTCTTTGATGCAAGTGATTTTTAATAGGAGATTTAAAAATGAAAAAAAAGAAAATTTTAGCATTGATTTTACCATTATTGTGTTTAACAGCTTGTGGTGGAAGCTCTAATGATGATTATGGTCCTGATGATGAAGGAATCGTTTTAGTTGAACCAGGCGATGTTGTTTTAAAATATTCTAAAGGTAATAAAGATCATGAAACAAAAAATAATGAAGCAACTAAATATGTGAGATTACATTATCGTAGAAATGATGATAGTGCGAACAATAGGCAAGTTTATGAACCTTGGAATATTTGGGCTTGGGATTTAACAAATGGCGGTAATGGAGCTGCTTATGATTTTACAAAATATGATGAATATGGAGTTTATGTAGACTTAGATTTAAGCGTTATTGGAAGCGGTCAAACTGTCGATAAAATCGGTTTTATCGTAAGAACTGATGAATGGAGCAAAGATCCTGATGGAGATAGATCAATTGAAATTAATGAAGTTTCTCCTGGAGGAATTCAAGATGTATATGTAAAAAGCGCAGATTCGACAATTTTTACTAAACAATCTGATGCTTTAAAATCTACAATATCATATGCTTTAATGGTTAATTTTAA
>CAYNBG010000127.1:0-3412 GCA_964395495.1 uncultured Staphylococcaceae bacterium | reverse complement strand
GGATCTACTTCTACTGATAATGTTGACCAAGGTGCTGTTACTTTATCGCCTATAGCTTCAATTGTACAAACATACTTATAATATTCATTATCAGTCATAGTAATTTCTTTAACTTCATTATCATCACCTAATGTGATTTGCATTTCTGTACATCCACTTAAGTAAGGATAATTAATTAAGTTAAGATAATAACAAGCATTTTTAATATAATCTCCATTATAAGTAAATGTTTTACTATCTTTAACTGTATATAATTCTGGAGCTAAGTATTCAGTATCACCTCTTAAATCAGAAATATCTGTAGTTACTTCACCTTTACTATTAACGCTATGGTAATAATTTCTTGTATATACACCTGAATCTGCATCATAACTAACTTCATAAGCTTCACCATTAATCATGACATAGCCTGTACCATCTTTATATTCAACATCTTCAATAAATCCATAATCATTTGAATATGTAAAGTTATATACTTCAGGATCAATACTGTCCCAATCAGAATTATCATAATTTGTATAAACCTTACCTGTTCCCTTAATAGCCTTACTATTTAAATGTTCAAGTGCAGTTTTTAATGTATCATGTTCTGCTTTATGTTCATATAAACTTGGTAATGGAGCTTCAACAACATCGTCTCCTGTAGCTTTAATTGTAAATTCTGCAATAAATTGAGTATCTCCAAATGCTGATGTTTCAACTGTTGAAGTAATCTTAATGTATTTAATTGCGTCCTTTTCAATCTTGATATCAAATGTTTCAAATTCATCTACAGTATAAGCTGTCATAGATTTAGTAATAAATTGTAACATCTCATTTTGAGAATCATTTTTATTAACATAATGATATAATCCTACTTCTTTACTATCTTTTGTAAAATCATATAAAGATAATTGTTTAAATGGGTTTGCATATGTAGACCAACTTGCAACTTCTCCAGTTGATTTATCAGTCATCGCTTTATAGATATATTCATTTTTATTATCTACAGCTAAAATTGTAGGTACTCCACCCATTTTATAAATTCTACCTGTATTATAATCTTTATTTACTTGATCATAACCATTGTAATAATAAGTATCTTCAGTATAAATTAATTCTACATCAGTATAGTTATCAGCACTTCCATATGTAATATCAACAAGACCACTAAATTCAATATCACCACTTAATGTAGCCAATAAGCTTTTTGTTAATTCATTAGTATAAACTGGATCCTCAGGTTTTGGTTCAGGTGTTTTTTCGTTACAAGATGCAACTAAACTTGCTGCAGATAATAATACTAAGCTTAATAAAATTTGTTTTTTCATTTTTATATTCCTCTTCAAATCTATTGACTTAATAAATAATGTCAACTCATTAAGTATAGAAGTTATTAAAAAAAAATACGATGTTAAATATATTAATCTTAATGTAAATTTAATATGATTATTTATTTATCTTATAACATTTATAATTACTTTTAGCATATTCGATAAAAGTAAATTCTTTTATATTCATTATTTTAGGAATTAAATTATCTTTTTCAATAGGTTCTTTTATTAAAAATAAATATTCATTTGTAGCAAGGAATTCATTTAATTTATTTATTAAATTATTATAACTAGATCTAGCTTCACTGATTTCTTCTTTAAAATAAATAATTTCTTCATCTATATAAGAAGATATAGCAAGTTTCATTATTTCTTTTCTATCTATTTCACTTGCATTAATATCTTTTTCTACTAATTTAGTTTTCCGAATTTTATCATCTTTATATATTGTATAAAATACACTGCTAACTTTATAATCAAATCTAGAATATTCTATTTCTTTATTATGTTGTTTAATAAATTTAGTTAAATTATAAACATCAGGATTACCTATCTTTCTTCTTTTATATTTTTTAACTATATTAGATAATCTATCATATTCATTCATTATATTAACAATATTATCCATATATTCTTTACTAGATATTAAAGAATATACTTTATGATATTCTTCTTTTATATTTTCTATATATTTATCTATTATACTTTCTATAGTATCTTCTTTATAATTGCTTAAAAAACCAAAACAAGTTATATCTGAATCATAAAAACACCCATCCTCATAAAGTATATTTTCTTTATCAAAGAAGGATAAATCATTAATATCATTGTATTTATATACTAAGAGCCTGTTAACCATAAAATATTAAAAAATTGGATAAACAATAGATTTAAATTCTATCCCTTTATTTAAATCATTTTTTATATTGTCAAGCAAAAATGGTAAGCCAAATTGAGGAATATTTGTATAAAACGAACCTTTACCTATGTTTTCTTTTATAATCTTATAGCATTTATTAGCTTTATAAGGAGTCTTCCCCTCCATAAGAGCTTTTGAAGCAGCCATTTTTCCATTAACCGATTTCTCTTCAATAAGAATTATCTCATTATTTCCTTCAATTATAAAATCAATCTCAAGATGATCTCTTCCATTAGAAAAATAATATAAAGGTAAGTCGCATTTATTTATCATTATTGCAGCTAAATTTTCATAAATAGCTCCTTTTTTACTATCTAATTGCTCATTTAAAAAACTTTGTGAAACTGATAAAGGATATAAAGCCATTAAAATTCCAATATCAGATATAAATGCTTTAAAATAAGACTTCTCACAATTTAACTCTAAAGGTTTTTCAATTGCATTTAAATTAAAACATCTAATAACTAATCCGGCTTTTTCTAACCATTCGAATGGTTCTTCAAATTCAGAAGATCTCCCTCCTTTTTTAACATCAGAATATTTAAACTTATGAACATCACTTGCTCTTGATAATTGTGATGGTATAGAATCAAATATTCTATTTAATCTTGATTGTAATTGATAATCGACCTCTTCATTATTATTACTATTAATAAATCTACCGAAATCGCTTCTATAATCTTTTATAAGCCCAGTTAAATATTCTCTAGATTTTATATAATTATTAGTTTTCAAAAACTCTTTTATTGATTCTGGCATTCCTCCTACAACAACATATCTTTTAATCATTTCTTTATAAAAGTCGCTTAAAGCTTTTGGCAATTCTTCTTCATTTTTTATGTAAGACTTTAATATATTACAATTTTCTTCACTTAAACCATTAGCCCATAAAAACTCTTCAAAATCCATAGAAGTCATTTGAATAATTTTTTCATAACCAGTAGGTATTTCGATCTTTGTTTTTTTTCTAAAGTTAAAAACACCTAATAAACTACCAGTAGCAATAACCGTAAATCTTTTATCTAATGCAAAACTTTTTAATGAGGTTCTAGCTAAACTGCAATCTCCAATTTCCTCAAAAACTAAGATTGTTTTCCCAGGTATAAAATTCGAATTTGGAAAATACGGACTTGCTTTTCTAATAATTGAATCTACATCAATATTTCCTTCAAAGATATTT
>CAYNBG010000126.1:0-3430 GCA_964395495.1 uncultured Staphylococcaceae bacterium | reverse complement strand
AACTAAACCATTCTTCCTTTTACTAATCAATTCATTTAAATATTTATCTCTTTTAATATCCATATTTATTAACTTCATTTGCTTTTTTTTGCAAGTTTTGACATATTTAGCAAATCTATTTATTAATATCAAATTTAAAAAAACAGGAGATTTACTCCTGTTTTGTATAGTATGTTATTTAAGATTAATTACTATATGTTCCACTAGGTAATAAGGATGTATCACCTAATGAAATATATGTTCCACTAGTTGTAAATGAACCTTGATTCCAATTATTATAATTATCATATACTGTAAAACCATCAGTTCCAGTTAGTTTAACAACTTCAGCATTTTCATCATTATATTTTGTAGGTGTAACAATCTTATTATTTTTTAATGTAACTTTGGCACTACTATCAAGATTAGCCATACGAGCAAATCTACCATTAGTATTAGTAATTGTATTACCACTAAATACAAATCTACCTTTATTAACTTTATTAGAAATTTGTAATGTATTATTATCACACCCTGTAAATTTATTATTTTTAACTTTGAATCCATTTAAAACAGTTTTACTATTATTAAAACATATAGGTTGATAATATGTAGATATATCATTATTGATTAAAGAAATATTATTATAACAATACATATTTGTATCATCAAATGTAGTACCTTTTGATCCAGTACCTGCTGAGAAGAAATGATAATCTTTTTTAGTTATATCTCCACTAGCTGTACAATTTTTAACTGTAAAATTATTAACTAATATTAATGCGCTAGTTTCTTTAGTATTATCTGGATCATTATCTCTTAAATGAACAGCACTTTGATCACTATTATCAAATGTTAAACCTTCAATAGTAATATTTTCTAAACGTAAGAATGATAAAAATCCACCTGTTTCCTTATTCATTTCTTTTTGGTTAGATGCAGGAGCAGAATTATACCAGAATAAACCAGCTTCAGCCTTAACACCATCACAAGTAACAGTATCTCCTTCTTTAACTACAATCTTTAAATCTTTAATTTGCCTATAATATGCTGGATAACTAGCATTTTTATCTAAATCACTTCTTCTTGTAGATACATCTAAATCTTGTCTTAAATATAAAGTATCATAGTCACCACTAGTTAAAACAACTGTAGCTTCTCCAGTGATATTATCTAATACTTCTTGAACATTAGATGGTGTAACTTCATACAATCCAACATTAGCATTACCTTGAACAGCTTCTAAACTATATTCTAACGATATAGATTCACTACTAGAATTAACTTCACATTCTTCTGGTAATTCTATTTCAATAGTAATTATAGAATCAGTGCTATCTTTAGCTAAATCTTCCCAAGTTGATTTAGCATTGCCATTAAATTCTTCATCATTAATCTTAATAACTAAATCATCAAGTAATTCATTATCTTCTAATGCTTTAACAATTGTTCTTACTTTAGTATTAACTGAACTATTATTAGTAACTTTAATATTAAATTTAACACCATCACCAGGAAGAATATTGTTTAAAGTTATAGCTTTATTAGATACTGTTACTTCTCCATCATACATCGAAGTAGTACCTAAAGTATAATCTCCACCTAATTGTTTAGTATAAACTGATTCAGTATCAACTAATGCAGTAACATCTACTTTAGCACTATTTACAGTAATAGAAACATTACTATTATTTTTAAAAACAGCATATGTAGTTCCACCAACGATAGCTCCTCCAGCAAGTAAAGTTGCTATAGAAGCAATTATTATCTTCTTTTTATTTTTCATTTTTATATACCTCTAGTGTTTAGAATACCATATATATATATATATATGAATATTATTTAGATTATTAAGATTACATTTTTAATAAAATGATTACAATATTTAAAAGAATAATAATTATTAGATATAGTGAATGTAAATAAAAATGGTGGTCATTTGACCACCATTTTAATATTAATAATCTTAATTATTATAAAGTTTGTTTAACACCATCAATTGTAACTGAACTAGCTGTATCACCAGTAGTTTGAACCTTATATAATTTGCCTTCCTCAACCTTATCTGAATCACTTAATAAAATCGTACTATTATTAATTACAACTTCATAAACATTAACCGCTGTATTTTTAATATTAACTGCTGCTTTACTATCTTCAATTTGTCCACCTAAGAATGAACAATTATTTAAAGAAATCTTTGTAGTTTGAGCAGTTGAAGGTTCTTCTTTATAAGCATTGATAAATCTACTTCTTGTAGAATTAAATACACAATTATCAAAAACATATTCTGATGATTGATATGTATAAATATTATAATGTTCTGTATTATTAAAAGTACAATTTGTAAATGTACTCTTTACGCGTGCACCATATTCAAGTTTACCATTGATAGTAGTATTTATAGCATTGAAATTATTGCAAACTGCACCACAATAATCTGTATTATTTGGTAAAGTATAAGACATATTTTTTAATGTAAGATCGCAACTAGAGAAATTACCATAATTTCCATTACAGACAAATACGCTTTTTTCACCACTACCAACAAAAGTTACATTTTTATTTACAAAAGTACTCTTTCCAGCAAAATTAAAATCACCTGCTCCTAAATAGAATGTTCCACTATTATTAGAAGCTAATTCAGTATTCATAGCAGCGACTAATGTATCAATATCACTATATTTTTTAACATCTTTAACAGTAGCATTACCTTGAACAACATCAATACCAACACTAAATTCACCAGTTAATCCCATAACTGAAGAATCTGTATCTTCTGGTAAAGTAATTTTAACTGTAAAGCTACTTGGATTTCCTTCTAAAGCTTTAATTTCATCACTCCAAGCAGAAACTTGTTTATTTAAATTTGATTCATCAACACAATCTAATGTAACACCATTAACTTCAAATTCAAATGCATTCATTAAAGCATTTGTTGTATCGTATTTAATATATTGTCTTGCTTTAACACCAATTGATGATAAGTTTTCATAACTTACATTTAATGTAACATAATCACCTGGAACAATATTACCTAATGTTACTTTACCATTATTAATAGTAACTGATCCATAAGCTAAAGAAGTATTTGCATCATCTTTAGTAACATTTGTAGAAACATTAATTAAACCTGTAGCTGTTTCAACTTTTGTTTCACTATTTTGACTAAAAATAGCATATGTAACACCACTAACAGCTGCAGCTGTTCCAGCTAAGAGAACTGCACTAGCTAAGATTAATCCTTTTTTTGAATTTTTCATTTTAAATCTCTTCTCCTTAAAAATTCTTTTTTTATTATTTTTAATTGGCTTATTATAAATTTATTAGAATACTATTAACATATGTATCTATTGATAAACCATTTAAAAATCATGTCTATTTTATTATATATATATATATATAAAAGTCAAGATTAAATTATAAAGTTACTTTATATTAAATAAAAATA
>CAYNBG010000125.1:0-3491 GCA_964395495.1 uncultured Staphylococcaceae bacterium | reverse complement strand
TATTAACATTTGGTTGGACAACAACATCCATTGGTTACTTAGATTTTAAAACAATTAGTTATACTGGTAGTTTTGCAAATGAAGCACCTGATCATAGTTTCGATATCCGTTATTCATATGATGATAATGGAAATATTATATTAGGTCTTGCTTGGACAATTAGAACCTGGGGTGGAGAAAGTTCAATTACAGAAGTAGATATTCTTGGTTCATATTCCGAAGGTAATGGCGAAGATGAAGTTGAATATTTTGAAGGTGTTGAATTTACAAAATAGTTTAAACGACTAAACAACATAAAAAGAAGGAGCAATCCTTCTTTTTTATTATCAAAAAAGAGTAAGGATAATTACCTTACTCTTTTATAAATTTTATATAATTTACTGCTTATTTTATTAAGATAATTTAGCTAAGAATTTTTCAAGTCCTGGATGAGATGTTTTACCAAAATCATGAAATTCAAATGATAAATAACCAAATGTTCCATCAAATGAACCTACTACATAAAATTTAGCTTTATAATTATCATTTTCTTTTTCAAAATTAAATCCAGTACCGTATAAAGTAACTGAAGTATATCCAACATTAGAAATACCAAAATTTGAATACATATCAGTAGCAATTGAATAATCATCACTAAAATAGAAACCATAATCTGAATTATAAGAATATAAATTAAAATAAGATAAAGCTTCTAAATTTCCTGGATAGTTCATAATTGTAGGCATATCAGTTTCAACAAAGGCACTACCCGCTAACATTACAACTACTTCTTGTTCAGGATCAGCATATGGAGCAAAATAGTATGAACCATTTGGTAAAGTAACACCTTCATATGATTTACCTACTAAAGTAACGTAACCAACATTATATCCTACACTTGTAGTTGTGTAATAATTTGTACACCAATATTGTTGTGTAAAATATTCTTTTCCAATTAATGTTGTATTATCTGTATCATAAATATATCTAGAATAATTATTATTTTTAAATAAATTTCTAACAGTTTTCATTTCATCTGTAGGAGTAAAATATGTTCCACCATTTTTAATAAAATCTTCTACAAATGAAGATTTTGCATTATTAAAATCTTTAACTGTAACATTAACATAACTATTATTAGTGTCGTTATAAGTTAAATTAAAATTAAGTTCTTTTTTAGTTTTATCATAACTTGCAGTTAATGAAGAAATATATTGATAATTAGTAGTATCTTCTCCTATTAACTTCATAAATGCTTGTCTATTACCTTTATCTTTTATTGATAAAACACCATCAACTTCATCATCTAAAGCAGTAACATCAAATGTAGAAAAATCATATGTTAATCCATCTAAAGATTTTTGTGTACTAATAATTTCATTACCAACAATATCTCCAGTTGAAGCTACATCAAACTTATAAACTCCTGCATTAGAATCAACAATATATCCATATGAGTTAATTTCATCGATATAATATTTATCATTTAAAACAATACTACCTTTATCACCAACTTTAGTGTTATAAATTTCCATTTCATAGTTATTTATACCCTTAAGTTGTTCTAACATTTTTGTAGTGGAAACATCATAATCAAATGTATTAGTATTACTATTATTACAACTTGTAACACCAGCAACTGTTAATATACTAATAAAAGCTAATAATAATCCTTTCTTTTTCATAATCTTTACCTCTTCTTTTAATTCTAGTATATTTTACAATAAAATATAAAAATATAAAACAATAAAAATAGGGTATTTAATATACCCTATTAATATTTATTTTTCTCTATATTTTTTTCTTCTAGCAACTTTGGCTTTTTTAATAAGTTTATAACTTCCTAAATAACCAAGTAATGCGACAAATCCTGCAATAACAATAACAACAACCCATGTTGGTAAAGGATTAACTTTAACCTTTTCCCACATAGAAACTATCTTATCGTTTTGTGTAGTGCCAAAATCTTGCATAATAGCTAAATGAGGGATATCACTTTCCATAGGATATTGAGCCCTCATTTGTCTATTAACTTGATCTTCAGTTACATAAACTGTGTAATCATTAGTATCCTCTTCATCTTGTTTAAAGAAATAAGATAAATCATATGCTACTAATTCATCATCATCAATATAGTTACCATCTTCATCTACTTCTCTAGCTTCATAACAATCTTCTACATATTCAAATACTTCATCTCCACCAATAAATGATGTATATCCTATGTAACTCATGTTTTGTGAAGCATTTTTTGGCATTGATATAAAATCTAAGAACGAATAAGAAGCGTTTAATTTATCACCTTCTACGTTGCTTAAAATTGAAAATGCATCAAACCAGATGTTAGCACAATATGAAGGAATAGCATAATATAGCATGACATCGTTTTCTTCAGCTGTATCCATTGAATAAACAGCATCACCACTCCAACAAAGATTAATACCAACCTTTTGAGTAACTATATCTGATTTACCTGTATCAACTTCAAAACCATAAATATAATCTTTTAATTCAATTAATGATTGTTGTACTTTTTCAATTGTAGCATCATCATCTCTATTAAAGATTGTAGATAATTTTTCATTATATTCGTCATTATAATTACCATCATATTCTTCATATAACTTTTTAAATTCATCAGAGAATGTATGAATTAAACCCATTGCATATGTATCTCTCATTGAATCTTTAATAGATGCACATGATTGATAATTTTCGTGTTTATCCCGTAATGTATTCCATCCATCAGGACTTGTAAAATCTTTAATAACTTCTTCTACAGTTCTATCTTTAATACGTCTATATGTTGGGTTAAACATAATACCTAATGTTCCCCACATATAACCAACAGCATAATCATTAATAGTACCTAATCCTTTATTATCAGGATCAATATAAACTTTAGCTAATTTACCATCTTCGCCTGTTAAAAAACTACTAGAATATGTTGTATAGTTATTAATTTTTGTTTTATCTACTTTTTGAACCATATTAGCTTTAGCTAATTTTTGAATCATGTAATCACTACTACAAACTAAATCATAACTAGATTTACCTGTTTTAAGTTCGTTATACATCGTTTCATTAGTGTCATAAGTATCATATATAATTTCAATTCTTTTATTAAAATCCTTACCAAAATACTTTTCTTTAACACTAGGGGTATTAATCCATTCAACATATTGATCAGTTAAATCTGGATCTTCATATCCATCATCTGGACTATTTAAATATATATAATCTCCAGCATTTAATACTTTTAAATAGACTATATCTTCATCACTAGAAGAAGATTGACATCCACTCATTGCAGTTAATAATAAAGAAGATAAACCAATTAAAGATAATAATTTTATTTTTTTCATAATTATTTACCTCCTATAACATTGAAACAACAATAGCTACTAAAACGATAACTACAATTAATATAGCTGTAACAAGTGCCATCATTCTAAAGTTTCTTTTAGCAACCATTTCGCTACTTTTAAATTTAGCTCTATACTCAGGACGTT
>CAYNBG010000124.1:0-3510 GCA_964395495.1 uncultured Staphylococcaceae bacterium | reverse complement strand
TAAAATTTATAAAGGTGCAAAATTTGCACTTTTGATATTTACAAAAAGTGCAAATTTCTAGTTTTTATATACTTCTTTAGCAATATTAAATGCTGCCCAAGCTTTTGGCCATCCTACATAGAATGCTACATGTGTAATTGCTTCAGCCATCTCTTCTTGTGTGATTCCATTTTTCTTTGCATTTAAAATATGATATTTTAATGAATTATCTGTTATTCCTTGAGAAATAAGTGCAACAACTGTAATTAAACTCCTATCTCTTAAAGAAAGTTTGTCTTCTCTAGACCAAACTTCACCAAATAATACATCATCGTTAAGCTTAGCAAATTCAGGAGCAAATTCTCCTAATGCATCTTTTCCTGCTGTTTGTTTAATTGTCATTAATTTATTCTCCTAATTTTAAATAATGTTTATCATCTACAGGTTCAAGCCGTTCATTTGATGTATTTTCTCCAGGTATCTCAATAGCAATATGAGAAAAATATGAATCTTTTTTAGCTCCATGCCAATGTTTAATATTTGGTTTAATTACAATAACTGATCCTTTAGTTAATGAAATAGCCTTTTTACCTTCTTCTTGATACCATCCTTCTCCGGCTGTACAAATTAATATTTGTCCTCCACCTTTTGTAGAGTGATGGATATGCCAATTATTTCTACATCCTGGTTCAAATGTAACATTAGCTAAAAATAAACCATCGTCAGGTTTTGTTAATGGATTTAAATAAGAATTACCTATGAAATACTTACTATAATTAACATTTAGATTACCTAATCCAAATACATTTTCTTTATCAAATTCTTCTTTATTCATATTTTATCTCCATTATTTTATTGTTTTATATTTAATCCATATAGTGCCACATTCATATGTTTTAACACTTATTAATTTTAATTTAGTAACAGGATAATCAAGTGGTAATCCATCAAATAATGCAACTTGATTTTTTCTTCCATCAATCCCTGCTCCTAAACAAATTGAAATCTCATTAATAGCATTAATCTTTAAAAATCCAGCATTGATATTTCCTCCACCTAAAACCATTAATGTTTTAATGTAAAATTGATTATATAAAATATCTAATGCTTTATTTAAATCAATATGTTCTTTTCCTGTTACAATATATGAAATATTTAAAGAATCTAGATAAGAAAGATATTCAATAGATGTAGATTCACTTAAAATAATTAATAATCCGTTTAAATTATCATAATTATCCCATGTTAATGTACCCTTTGTATCGACATATATTTCTATATTTTTACTTTTAATTTTATTAGATACTAATTCTTTATTTACTTTAGTATGCTTATTTTCTTTATAAGTACCTGAAGCACATTCCATTAATGCAGTAACTTTTCCATTTAATGTTGCGTCATAATTATAAGAATTTAATGTATCATAATATTCGTTATCTCCTGGAAGATCTTCAGTCATTTTACAATCAATTCTTCCATCAAGAGACATCATCATGTGACAAATTACATAAGGTCTATTCATTTTTAAAATCTCCTTTATTATGTTTATATAATAAAACTTAAAGTTAACTTTAAGTCAAGATATAATATTTATACTTAGGAGATTTTAAAAATGGGATATTCAATTGGAGAAGCAGCTAAACTATTAAATATAAATGAATCTACGATAAGGTATTATGATAAAGAAGGTTTATTGCCTTTTTTAAATAGGAGTAAAAGTAAAATAAGAAAATTTAATGATAATGATATTAGATATTTAAAATTAATTGAATGTATGAAGAAAGCTAATATGTCTATTAAAGATATTAAAACATATATTGAATTAAGTTTAAAAGGTGATTCTACAATTAAAGAGAGGTTGAACTTATTTTTAAAGCAAAAAGAATTGGTAAATAAACAAATAGAGGATTTAAAGGAAACATTAAATGTTTTAGAATATAAATGTTGGTATTATGAAACTGCTTTAAAAGATAATACATTAAAAAATATAGAAAATATAAAAGAAGAAGATATTCCTTTAAAATATAAAGAAGTTAGAAATAAATTAAAAAATATATAAAAATTAGCATAGAATGCATAATTTTTTAAAAATTTAACATAATTCAACGATAAGTTGAACAATTCTACTTTTCAGTTATTTACTTGTTTATTTAAAAAATAGAAACTTATAGTGTATGGAAGAAAATTTAAGTTTCGGTAAAAAGATCAAGAAGTTAAGATTAGAATCTAATTTAACTCAAAAACAATTAGCTGAGAAGTTAAATGTATCTTTTCAAACTATTTCTAAATGGGAAAAAGATATTAATGAACCAGACATTGCTAATATAGTTAAATTAGTTCATATTTTAAATTGTTCCTACAAGTATTTATTCGAAAATAATTGAAATCCGTGCATATATATATATAATTTATTTATAGGAGATTAAAATTATGAAAAGAAAAATAGCCCTAATAATGTCAATTGGCTTATTGCTTTGCTCTTGCGGAGAAACTAATAAACCAAATGATGATACCGTAAACCCTGGAGGTGATGTTGATCCAGATGGAGGTGATGTTGATCCAGATGGTGGAGATACTCCAGTTACTAAAAAAGATTTTAGTAATGTTAAGTTTGAATCGTTAGAAGTTTATTATGATGGTAATTCTCACATACTTAACGAAGTTGTTGGAGCACCTGAAAACACAACAATTACTTATACAAATAGAAACTCTTATGTTGATATTGGAGAATATAATGCAAGTGCAACATTAGAAAAAGAAGGATATAACACAATAACTTTAAATGCTACATTAAAAATACTTCCTATTGAATTTAGTGGTTTAACAGTCGAATCTAAAACTATTAATTTTGATAACACTAATCATATAGATGATTTAAAAATTAGTGGAACTTTACCAGATAATGCTGAGGTAAAAAAAGAAGTTAAAAATAGTAATGGTGTAGTTGTTACGAGTGCAATTGATAGTGGAATATATTCTTATACATTTACAATCAGCAATAAAAATTATGTTACAAAAACATTAAAAGCGACATTAACTATTTCTGCAATTAATTTCGGTGGCTTTACATATGAATCAAAAACTGTTACTTACGATGGATTAGATCATTTTGATGATGTTAATCTAGTTGGTAATCAACCAAATGGAACAGTTGTAAATAAAGTTGTTAAAAATAGTAATGGTGTAGTTGTTACTAGTGCAATTGAAGTAGGAACTTATTCATATAAAGTGACTATAACTAATAAAAACTATAATACATTAACTTTGGAAGCTACTTTAAAAATTAAGGCAGAAACTCAAAATATGCCTGTTTATGTTGATAGTAATAATAATGTTTATTTTGCTAATGGTTTACATAATAATTATCTATATAAATATTCAAATTCAACAGTAAGTAAGGAAAAATCAAGTATTGTTAAAGAATTTTTACGAAATAATACTGCTAGTAGCAATCCTACATATTTATCAGGAACATCGATTTTAAGTAGTGTTCATGAAATAACAACTGATGGAGATAGTTTATTAACAACT
>CAYNBG010000123.1:0-3523 GCA_964395495.1 uncultured Staphylococcaceae bacterium | reverse complement strand
ATCCACCACACAAACCATCAGCGTCAATAATTTCGCCAATAAAATAAACGTTTTTTTCTATTTTTGATTGTAAATGTTCTGTTAAATTAGAATATTTAACTCCACCAATTGAAACTTGTGATTCTTTAAAAGAGTAAGGATTTATATACGAAAATGATAAATTTTGCATATTAAATGCTATTTTTTGAAGTTCATTTTTATTAAATTTATATAAATTTTTAGCTCCACTAACCTTTCTAATATATTCGCTTAATTTCTTATCAAAAAAACCATCAATACATGAATTTTTATTAATAGTATTATAATTACAAAGTTTATTTAAAAGTTCTTCGTTATTTAGATTAGGAACTAAATTTAACGAAATAGTAGCTTTTTTAAATTTATCTTTTCTAGCAATAATTGAAGAGCAATTAAAAATAGAAATTCCACTTAATCCATCTTTTTTAAATAAAACTTCTCCATTTTCTTCATATTCTAAATTATTATCTATAAATAAAGAAACTTTACATTTAACTCTTAAGTTTTCTAATAACTTAACATTTTCCTCTACTACAACAGGAGTTAATCCAGGTTTAAAATCTTTTACATCATAATTATGTTTTTTTAAAACATCAATAAATTGGTATTGTTTTGTATGTATAGAAGAATTTCCACCTGTAGCAATAACTAATTTATCAAAATTAAAAAACTTATTATTGATTTTAACTTTTACACCTTCCTCATTAATAAAATAATCACAAATATCATTTTCAAGATAAAATTTACAATTTTTTTCTTTTAAATAATTAACTAATAAATCTCTATAACTTTTCGCGCTAAAAGAATAAGGATAAACTAAATCATTTATTGAAGATGTTTCTATACCAATATCATTTAAAAATGTAATTATTTTTTTACAATCAAATGACTTCACAATCTTTAAAGTGTTTAAATTATTATATGATTTCTCACTTATTTTTAAATTTCCTAAGTTACATCTTCCATTACCAGTAACTAAAAATTTCTTCCCAGGTTCTTTATTTATATCAACAAAAGATAAATCAATTTCAGGATTATTTTTTTTAAGTAATGCACCTAAATATATAGCACTACAACCACTACCAATAACTAAAATTCTCATATTTAAATTATAAAGCAACAGTCTATATTTTCACAATGAAAAGTTATATAATAACTTAGAAGGAGAAATTAGTATGGAAAAGTTAAGTTTATTACGTTGTAAACATTGTGGAAAAATAGTTGAACGCCTTCCTGGAGTTCATGGATGTCCAACAATGTGTTGCGGCGATGTTATGAAAGAAATGATTCCTAACTCAGAAGAAGCTAGTTTAGAAAAGCATGTTCCAGTTGTTAGTATTAATAGTAATAAAATAGAAATTTCTGTTGGTTCTACAATTCACCCAATGATTGATGCTCACTATATAAGCTTCATTTATTTATTAACAGATAAAAATGTTTATAGACATGATTTAAGTTCTAAAGATGAACCAAAAGCTACATTTTTATTAAATGAAAACGAAAAACCATTAAAAGTTTATGCTTATTGCAATCTTCATGGTTTATGGGTTAAAGAATTATAAAAAAATAGAGGGGATTTAATATTATGAATAAATATAGATTAGTATTAATACTAGAAAATAGTGAACAAACTGGTGATTTATTATCAGATTTAGCTCACAAAGGATTCAATGCTACTGTTTTAATTGCTAAATCATTAAAACATATACTCGATGAAGATGATCATGATGATGATAGAATGTTTATTTCTCTTCGTCATTTAAAAAGTACAAATACAAATGATTCTACTTTCGCTTACTTTATCTTAGATAAAGACGAATTAGATAAAGTTCAAAACATTGTAAGAGAAGAAACAAATCATTTCACAAAAATTAAAGGTGGAATGTATTATAGTGAAATAACAACTTTCGAAGGAAGTATTTAAAATGGATATATATCTTTATATTGCTATAGCAATAGTAATTGCTCTCCTTTCAACACGATTAATGAAGTTAATAAAATTACCTAATGTTACTGGTTATTTATTAACAGGTATTTTAATTGGACCATATGTTTTAGGATTATTCTTTAATAATTTTCAATTTAATGATACACTCGAAACTTCAACAATTGGACAATTCGTCAATAGTTTATCGTGGGTTTCTACTATTGCATTAGGTTTTATTGCATTTACAATTGGTTCAAGCTTTAAGATTTCTACTATTAAAAAAGTAGGTAAAAAAGTCTTAGTTATAACATTTTTAGAAGCTTTTGGTGCTTGTGTTATGGTATTTATATTCTTAACTATAGCTCACTTTATCTTACTTGCAGCTACAGGAGGTTCTAGTGATCAAATCTCATGGCCATTAATTTTAACTTTAGCTGCTATCAGTTGTGCAACTGCTCCTGCAGCTACTTTACTTGTTGTAAAGCAATACAAAGCAAGAGGCCCAGTTGTTGAAACATTATTACCAGTTGTTGCTCTTGATGATGCAGCCGCATTAATTATGTTCTCAATTTTATTCTCAATTGCTAAAACTATTGAAATGGGTAATGGAGAAGTTGATTTATATTCAATGCTTGCTAAGCCTGTAATCGAAATTGTATTAGCATTTGCAATAGGTGCAGTTTTAGGATTTATAATAACATTCTTATTTAAATTCTTTAAATCACGTGCAAATCGTATGATTCTTTGCATATTCTCTATATTTGCTAACTTAGGATTGCATGTCTTATTCTCTCAAACTTGGTGTGGAGAATTTGATATTTCTTCACTTTTAATGTGTATGATGACTGGAGCTATATTAATTAACTTTAGAAAAGATAGTGAACCAACATTTACTAGAATTGATGAAATCACTCCTCCAATATTTATGTTATTCTTTATTCTTAGCGGAGCTAACTTAAAATTAACAGTATTTGCAAGTGATGATGCTTTAATACTTCTTATCATAGCAGTAATTTATGTATTTAGCAGAGTTTTAGGTAAATGGCTTGGATCATTTACTGGAGCATGTTTAACACATGCCGAACCTACTATTAAAAAATATTTAGGTTTAACACTTGTTCCTCAAGCTGGTGTTGCTATTGGTTTAGCTACTAGTGCAGGTTCTACATTAAATGCGTTAGCTAGTAAAGCTGGAGATACAAGTAGCGCTTTAGGAACATTAATTGTTGCAACAATATTAACATCTACTATTATTTACGAATTAGTTGGACCAGTATTAACTAAAGTTGCCCTAACTAAAGCAGGAGAAATTTCTCTTCCTACTAGAGCTTAATAATTTTAAAAAGACATTAAATTTTTATTAATTAATGTCTTTTTTTATACTCATTATAGCAAGTAAATACTATTTTCATGTAAAATATTAAGGCGAGGTAAGGAAATGAAGAAAAACTACTTGAAATTAGCTACTATAACTTGTATGTCATTATTAACAATTGGATTATTTTCTTGCAATAATGAAAAGCCAAATAATGATAATACAAATATCAATAATAATGATGATGATAATCAAGATGATAA
>CAYNBG010000122.1:0-3598 GCA_964395495.1 uncultured Staphylococcaceae bacterium | reverse complement strand
CAAACTTTAAGGGATGTTTTAGATTTTAAAAGATATTTATCTAGTAAAGAATCTTGCTTAGTAATGATTCAAGTTTGTGATGCTTGTATTTATTTACATAGTAAAAATATTATTCATAGAGATATAAAACCTCAAAATATATTTTATGGTGTTGATGGTAGTGTAAAATTATCTGATTTTGGTATTAGCGTTGTTAAGGATTCTGTATTAAATGTTAATGAAAATAATAAAATTGTTGGAACTGCTCAATATTTATCTCCTGAAATTGCTACAGGTGGTAAACCAAGTTTTCAAAGTGATATATATGCTTTAGGTATTACTTTTTATGAATTAATAACTGGTAGAGTTCCTTTTGATGGAAAAACTCCTGGAGAAGTAGTTAAAGCAATAGTTAAATATGATATACCTTCTCCTAAAAAAATTATGCCTAATTTATCTGATGAAATTGAAAGAATCATATTAAAAGCAACCTCAAAAGATTTATCTATTAGATATAAAGATGTTAAATCCTTAAGAGGTGATATTTTAAAAGTTTATAAAAATAAAAAAATAATCAATAAAGGTAATAGTTTTCTTACTAGGTTATTTGGATTAAGCATGGATTAAAGGAGAAAAATATGAGTAAAGTTTTAGTATCACCTTCAATATTAGCTTGTGATTTTCTTCATTTAGAAGACGAAATTATTAAAATTAAAAATGCTGGAGCAGATATGCTTCATTTTGATGTTATGGATGGCCATTTTGTTAATAATATTTCATTTGGTTTACCTATTTTGAAAAGTATTTCTAAAAATAAACTATTAGTAAACGACGTTCATTTAATGATTGATAATCCTATGAATTATTACGAAGATTTTTATAATGCTGGAGCTGATATTTTAACTATTCATATCGAAGTAATTAAAGATTTTTCTATCTTTTTAAAGATGAAAGAATATGCTAAAAAGAATAATAAAAAGATTGGTGTAAGCATTAAACCAAAAACTGAATTTAATGAAATCTTACCTTATTTAGAATATGTTGATTTAGTTTTGGTAATGAGTGTAGAACCTGGATTTGGTGGACAATCATTTTTGAATTCTTCTTTAAAAACAATAAAAAAACTTAGTGATATAAAAAAAGAAAAATGTTTAAATTTTATTATTGAAGTTGATGGTGGTATAAATAAAGATACATCCTTACAATGTATAGAAAATGGTGCTAATAGTTTAGTTGCTGGTAGTTATATTTTTAAAGCTGATGATTATAAAAAAAGTATAGAGGATCTTCGTCATGGATTATAGAATTTTATTTATAGCATTTTTTGCTTTAGCGGTTATTGTTCATATGGTTTATTTAACTGTAAGTTATTTTTTATATCAACGAAATAATTCTAAAGCATATAATTTTTTAAATAATTTTATGTTTGAAATTAATAATTTTAGAAGATATCAAAAACAATCTTGGTTATCTTTAACTGTTTTAATATTAATTGGATTACTTTATATTGCTCCTAGTGTTTTCTTTTTATTAAATAATAGAGGAAGTTTAGTATATCAAATAATGTTTATTGTTATGTCTACAATTAGTAGTGGCTCAATGATTGCGTTATATTTTATAAAATTATCAAATTATAAATTACACATAGCATTTAATAGTGTTTTTACAATTTCAAATATAATTTTCTTAGTATTATCTATATTGTTTTTGGGTAGTGGAGAATCATTCGGTTTTATTTATAATAATGATTCTACAAAAATTTTAATTATTATTTTAGGTATCGTATTTATTGTTTTTCAAGCTATTTTAATGCTTAATCCATCTTATAAATCGTGGGATAGAATGGTAAAAGTTGATGCAACATATTCTCGCCCTAAATATTGTTATTTATCAATACTTGAATGGGGAAGTGTAATTATTTTTACAATCAATTTCATTCTTCCAATCATTGCTTTATTTGCTTAGATTATCATCTATATAGTAGTAGTTTTTTAAAAATTTAGGATGAGCTTTTTTAAGAATTAATAATAAGAATATACTAAGTGCTCCGCATGATACAGCTTGGATAATATCAAATACGCTAGAAGCACATGCATATTCAAAACCATATAAGATTATGTAAGTAATAAAATAAACTAAAACCATGACAAATGGTGATATTATAAAAGAGATGTTTTTTATAATTTTGAATTTTTTAAGTAAAAATAAAAGCAACCAACAAGCTAATCCTTCTAATCCTTTTGCTAATATAGTAAAAGGAATAAATGTAGAATACCCACTAACTAAATCGGCTAAACAAGATCCGACTATGCCTCCAACAATTCCTTCAAGTGGAGAAAAAAAGGCTACTCCAAAAAGAATCAAAGCGTCACTAAAATTTAAATATCCTGCTCCATTAGCATACGGAATTTTAATAAAAAAAGTTACAACGAATATTAAAGCCGATAATAAACTTGTTGTAACTATATGAAATATTACTTCTTTTTTATTTATTTTCTTCTTCATTGCTTATAAACTTCTCAATGAATTCGTCAAGAGTGTAACATTCAACACCATTCTTTTTAAGTTCTTGCGTTGTAAAACCTTCTCCATCGACTAATTTATTAACAAAATAGCCATTATATATTTGATGTACGCCACAAGAAGGACTTCTCTCCATTAAAATTGCCTTTTTAACTCTACAATATCTAGCAACATTTTTAACTTTTCTAGAACCTTCAAGATAATTGTTTGTAACATCTTTACCTTTTGAATTAAAAACATAGTCACCTTTTCTTTCACTAGGTAATCTAGGAGTTTTTAATCCTCCTAAGCATTCTGGGCAAACAGGTATAATATCAAATTTTTCTTTTACTAACTCGATCTTTTTATCGTAGTTATTTCCACCGTTATATTTGGTGTTTTCACCTAATAAACATGCACTTACTAAAATAGTTTCCATAATAATTCCTAACTTTAAATATTATAAATAAAACTTTATAATAATTCTATATGAACTTGAAAGAAGATTTAAATATTTTTATTGACGGAAAGAAATATCCTGTAATTATTAAAAAAAATAAAATGTTTCAAAAGAATATTTATTTTAGATATAAGGATGGTAAGTTTTATATATCTGCTTCTAAGTTAACAAATAATAATGTTTTATTAAAAAAACTAGAAAATGTTGCACCAGGTTTGCTTAAAAAAGTTAATAAAGAAAAATATTTTGATAATAATGGTGCATATATATTTGGTGAATATGTTCCTTTTAGCGAAGGATTTATAAAATTAAATGGAAAGTACTATTTATTTAAGGATGAAAAAACATTTTATAAGAATGTTAAAAAAGAATATTATAATTATTTTCTTTCTAGGATTAGATATTATGAAAAAATAATGAATATAAAAGTTCCATATTCTTTAACTTTAAGATTAACAAAAACTAGATACGGATCTAATTCAAAGAAAACTCATAATATAATGATTAATTTAATAATGATACATTATAGTAAAGAGATTATAGATTCGTTAGTAGTGCATGAGTTATCTCATGAATTTCATAGAAACCATCAAGCAAGTTTTTATAAGTGTGTACTTACATATTGTCCAAATTATTATATATTAGATAAAAAATTAA
>CAYNBG010000121.1:0-3621 GCA_964395495.1 uncultured Staphylococcaceae bacterium | reverse complement strand
AAAATGTCTAAATGTTTAGGAAATGGTGTTGATCCTATCGATGTTATTAATAATTATGGCGCAGATAGTTTAAGATATTTTCTTGCAACAACAGCCACACCTGGACAAGATATGAGATATGATGAGGAAAAAGTCAAATCAAGTAATAATTATCTTAATAAGATTTGGAATAGTGCTAGATACATTTTAATGAATATTCCTGATAGTTATGAATTTAAAGATATTGAAACTAAAAAGCTTGATTTAATCGATAAATCTATTCTTTATAAACTTAATAAAACTATTAAAAATGTTACTAAATATATGGATAAATATGAATACGGAATTGCTAGTAGCATTCTTTATAATTTTGTCTATGATGATTTTTGTAGTGTCTACCTTGAGTATAGTAAAGTAAGTCTTCAAGGTGAAGAAAATAAGGATCATACTTATTTCACATTATTAACTGTTTTAAAAGCTATTGTTATGATGATTTATCCATTTTCTCCATTTATTAGCGAAGAAATATATTTACATATTAAAAATCATAAAGATTCAATTATGCTTGAAGATTATCCAGTTGTTAATAAGAAATTTAATTTTAGACAAGCTGAAATTGAAGTAGAAAAATTAAAAAAATCAATCGAAAGCGTTAGAAGTTATAAAGTTGATAATAAATTGGCACCTAATGCTAAAGTTGATATTAAAATTTTAGGCGAAGGTTTTAATAAACAATTAACTCCTTATTTAATGCGTTTTGCATTTGCTAATAGTGTTGAATTTATTACTAAAGAAATAAAAGCTACTTGTTATATAATTGATACATTCAGTTTGTATATTGTCGATAATGCCGATAAAAAAGTAGTTTTAGAGAAATTAAATAAACAAAAAATAGATTTAGAAAACGAAATTAAACGTAGTGAAGGATTGTTAAATAACCAAAATTTCTTAGCTAAAGCTCCTAAAGCAAAAATTGATGCTGAAACGGAAAAATATAATAAATATAAAACTCAATTAGCAGATATTTTAAATAAATTAAAATCTTTATAATAAAATTTTTAATTTCCTTACGTCTTGTATAGTGAAGGAGGTTAAAAATATGGAAAGAATTCCGTTAACAGAAGAAGAACTTATTAATTCAAAACCTGGTGAAGCTATCACTTTGGCTGGTGTTATTGCTATTATGGCAATAGGTATTATTGCTGTTGTTATTTATAAGTTATTTATTAAAGATTCGGGAAAAGTAAAATTTCCTGGTGGATATTCTTTTGAACGGAAGTAATGGCAAAAATAAAAGATATTTTCTTTGAGGATAGGCCAAGAGAACAAGCAAAAGAAAAAGGAATTTCGTCTTTAAATAATAGTCAACTTTTTGCTCTTATTATTGGTAGCGGAGTTAAGGGTTATAGTTGTTTAGATATTGCCAATGATTTATTAAATAAATTTAGTTATTTACCTTTATTTTTAAATTTAAAAGAAGAGGATCTAAAACAATTTAAAGGCTTAAATAAAGCTCAAATTTATCGATTATTAGCGGTTTTTGAGTTAAATAAAAGAATTAATTGGATAATAAACAATAATTTTAATAAAGATGGATATAATCCGTTATGCATCGCATCCGAATTTGCTTATTTAAATAATTCTCATGAAGAAAAAATGTTATTTGTCTTATATAAAAAGTTTAAAAGAATAAAAGTAGAAGAATTTAGTTGTTATAATGAATCTTTTTTAAAGATTTCACTTACTAATTTTATCAATAAATTTAAAAATCAAAGTGTAGATCAACTTGTTTTAATTCATAATCATGTAAATGAAAGTGCATCGCCTAGTAATAAAGATATCTTATCAACTTTAATGGTTGATGAAATTCTTAAAAAGTGTAAAATTGAGTTGTTAGATCATATTATTGTTGCTAAAGATGGTTATTTTTCATTTAATGAAGAAAAAATGATTTAATAATTTGACAATGATTATTAAAAATATTATAATTTTTAACGTTGTAACTCGTTATTGACTACAACCGCATTGAAAAGGTTTTATAAACTAATGAATTAGTGCCTTAAAAGCGAGTAATTATTTTGATAAGGAGGGCTTGGTATGTACGCTATAATTTTAAGTGGTGGAAAACAACTCAAAGTCGAAGTTGGACAAAAGATTTATGTTGAAAAATTAGATGTTGAAGTTGGAAAAGAATATACTTTCAAAGATGTCCTTTTAATTGGAGACAAAACAGTTAAAGCTGGTAATCCTACAATTGAAGGTGCCACTGTCGTTGCTAAGGTTGAAAAACAAGGTTTAGGTAAAAAGTTAAAAGTTTATAAATATAAAGCTAAAGCAAATTACCGTAAAACACTTGGTCATAGACAACCATATACTTGTTTAACTATTGTTTCAATTAATGCATAATGGTTAATGTAGTATTTTATTTAGAAAAAGGTGATTATTGTGGTTTTTCTTCAATAGGTCATGCTGAATTTGATAATTGTGGTAAAGATATAGTTTGCTCTGCGATTAGTAGTGTAATCGTCGGAGGAATTAATGCATTGGAAAACGTTAAAAATTTTGATGTTAAAATCGAAACAGGAAATGTTAAATGTGTTAAAAAAGAAAATTGTGTTCTTACAACAAATGATAAAATAGTTCTTAAGACTATAAGAATTCAACTTGAAACTATTAAGGAAAGTAAACCTAAGAATATCTCGATTAGAGAAGAAAGGATTTAGAGTATATGAAATTAAATTTTAAACTTAATTTACAATTATTCGCTTCCCATAAGGGTGTCGGTAGTACTAAAAACGGACGTGATAGTGCTGGCCGTAGACTTGGTGTTAAAGTTGGCGATGGACAATTTTGTAAAGCTGGTGCAATTATTTATAGACAACGTGGAACAAAAATTTATCCAGGGACTAATACAAAACTTGGAAAAGATGATACAATTTTTGCTACTAAAGAAGGAATTGTTAAATTCGAAAGAGTTGGCAAAAATAAAAAACGCGTAAGTGTATATTAATCAAGTAAGCCACCTGCTTTAAGTAGGTGGCTTTTATTTAAATTAAGGCAAACTATGTTTATTGATAGAGTTATATTAGATTGTAGAAGTGGAAAAGGTGGCGATGGTCGTCTTTCTTTTCTTCATGAAAAAAATAGACCAAATGGTGGACCAGATGGCGGAAATGGTGGAAGAGGCGGCTCAATATATTTGAGGGCTTCGAGTAAAACCACAACGCTTGTAAATTATAGACATTCAAAAGCTTTCTTTGCTGAAAATGGCGAAGATGGTGATATTAAAAATCTTTACGGAAGAAAAGGTGAAGACATGTATATAGATTTACCAATTGGTAGTGTTGTTTTTGAAAAAGAAACACATAAATTTATTACGGACTTAAATGAAGATGGAAAAACGTATCTTATTTGTAAAGGCGGAAGAGGCGGAAGAGGAAATGCTTGTTTTAAAAATTCAAGAAATAAAGCTCCAAAAATCGCTGAAAATGGTCTTCCTGGCGAAAGAAAAACGATCATTGTCGAATTAAAACTACTTGCTGATGTTGGTATTATTGGACTTCCTAGTGTAGGAAAGTCTACCTTTATTTCCTGTGTATCTAATTGTAATCCTCTACATTAGACAGAAACTACACCCACAAA
>CAYNBG010000120.1:0-3642 GCA_964395495.1 uncultured Staphylococcaceae bacterium | reverse complement strand
CCTTATTTGATGGGGCTTCTTCACTAACCTCTTTTTTATTTGCATTTTTACCTGATTTAATGCCTTGTTCTTCATAATATTTCTCTCTATATAAAAGGATAACTTGGTCTGCATCTTCTTCAAGACCACCGCTTCCTCTTAAATCTGATAGTTGAGGTATTTTAGTATCTCTACCTTCGACTTGACGATTTAATTGAGAAACACAAATAACTGGGCAATCTAATTCACCAGCAAGCTTTTTACATTCTCTTGATTTATATTTTAATTCTTCAGTATCACTATTAAATTTTCTAGTCGTTTCCTTATCAGTAATACCAATATGGTCAATGATAATAAGGCCTAAATCGCCGTATTGATCCTTTAATTTTTTACTCTTAACAGAAATATCAGACATATTATTATTACGTTTACCATCAATAAATAATGGGACTGACAATAATCTATCTTTTGCTTCACTTAATCTAGCTCTTTCATTATTGTCTAATACACCATTTTCAATACGTCTACTATCAACTGCACTTAATGCCGAATATAATTTTGTAACTAATCTATCGCTTTCCATTTCAAGAGAAAAATATGCAACAGGTTTATTACTAAGTTTTGCTACATTATAAGCTATGTTTAAACTTAATGTAGATTTGCCCATACCAGGACGTCCAGCAATAATAATCATATTGCCTTTATTTAAACCATTAAGTCGTTTATCTAAATTTTTAAATCCAGTTCTATATCCTTTAATAGCTCCATCTCCACCTTTACTTGCCTTAATTCTTTCATCAAGTTGAAGGGCGACATCTCTTAAAGAATCAAAACCACTAGTTTTTCTCCTATTAGCAATTTCAACTAATTGAGCTTGATATCTATTGATAAAACCTTCAATGTCTTCCATAGGTTTATCTAAATATTCTTTTTCCGCTTCATCTAATTTCATTAAATAACTTCTTAACATTGTAATACTCTTTAAAGTATCAATATAATATTGTGTATTATTAAAATTAGTAACTAATTCACACAAAGAAGTTATATATTCAAATCCACCTACGATATTAAGTGTTTTTTTATCATTCAAAAAATTATAAACACTTGTAGTATCTATAGGCATATTGTTAATTGCTAAAGATTTTATAGCAGTAAAAAGATATCTGTTTCTACAATTATCCCAATAAAAATCTTCTTCATTTAAGTCGCTGATCGCACTCATATTTTCATCAGGGCTCATCAATATAATGCCTAAAACAGTCTTTTCACAAATCTCATCAACTGGATATAAATTCTTTTCCATTATTCCTCCACAACATGAACTTTAATGGTACCAATAACACCTTTATATAATTCAATGTTTAACTTTGTAAATCCAAAAGCATTGATTAAGAATTTATCTATAATCTTTCTTTTATCGATTACAATATCATATTCTGCTTTTAATTTTTGTTCTATTTCTTTAAAAGAAACATTCTTAGATAAACTACCATTAGCTTGAGGTTTAGCTTTAAATTCTAAAGTAATAGTTTCTAATTTGGCTTTAATTTCAATAGCTTTAGCTTTTAATTCTTCTTGTCTTAATCGTTCATTTTCAATTTGTTGATTCAAAACTTTGACTGAACCTTCAGTTTTTTTAACAGCTAATTTTCTAGGAATTAAGAAATTACTAGCATAGCCATCATTTACTGATTTAGTATCACCTTTTTTTCCTAATCCTTTAACATCTTGTAATAAAATAACTTCCATATTATTCTCCTTTATTTGAACTTCTTGCTTCACTTAAATAATCAGATAAAGTATTTAATAAAATTTCTTCAGCTTGTTTAATGGTTGAATTTTTAAATAAAGCAGCAGCTTGAGAAAGGTGTCCACCACCTCCAAATTTTTCACATAATATTTGAACATTTACTGTTCCATCACTTCTAGCGCTAATTTTAACGGCACTTTCGGTAGTTCTACCAATTGCAAACACAGCATTAATTCCTTTTAATTGCATACATTGATTTGCAGCTTTTGCAAGTGTTGATCCATCAACAATATCTTCTTCATCAGCGACACAATAGCAAACACCATAATAAGGTGTTTTCATATTAGTAACAATCTTATTAACTAATGCATATTCTTCATATTCATCTTTTAATAAATCGTAAGCTAATGAGTTATCTGCGCCATATTCTTTTAAAATCATACTGCTTTCAAACGTTCTTAATCCAACTGATCTATTTTTATAATACCCAGTATCTAAGAATATACCTGATAACATGACTGTTGCTGAAGTTGGATCAAGTTTAATATCAGCACTATTTGAACAATATTTAATATATTCAGCAATCATTTCACAAGTACTTGATGCACTTGGTTCAACATTACTAAAGACCCTACTTTCAATAAAATCTTCAGCTCTTCTATGGTGATCAATAACAGCTATTTTGTCTGTTAACTCAAGCGCTTTTGGAAACATTGTCATTGATGGTCTTGAAACATCACAAACAATTAGAAGAGTAGATGGCTTAATTTTATCTAAAGCTTCTTTTGTTGAAATAACAAATGTCGATAATTGGTCTCTTGTATAAAGAGAAGTTAAAGCATAACGAGCTTTCTTTTCACATAATTTATTTTCAAAAATAATGGAAACAGGTTTCTTTCTTGATTCAACAATAGTTTTAACACCTAAACATGCACCTAAAGCATCCATATCCATATCTATATGACCCATAAGCACAACATTGCTTGATGAATCTATTAAATTCTTTAAACTATCTGCAGTAACTCTAACCTGAACTTTATTACGTTTCTCGGTTGCTTCAGTTTTTCCACCAAAGAATTCTAATTCGCTTTCATTTTCTGCTATAACAACTTGGTCACCACCTCTAGCTAAAGCGGTTTGTAAAGAATCGTTAACTTTTTCGTTAAGTCTATTAACATCTGAAAAGTCATGAGCAAAACTTATAGATAATGTAGGAATAATTGTCTCTCCCTTTCCACAAGCTTTAACATCATCAAGAACTGAAAACTTATCTTTTTTCATTTTTAATAAACTATCATATGAACATACAGCAAAATAAGAATCGCTTTTTGTGTGTCTAATTAAAACATTATATTGTCTAAAATAATCAATGATTTCACTTCTAATTCTTAAAATAAGATCGTTATTATCTTCATCGTTTTGAGTAATATCTGAATAATTATCAATAACAATAGTTCCTAAAACCAATGAATTAGCTTTAGAATAAGATAGCAAATCTTCATAATCAGTTATGTCTTTAAAGATAAACATTTTTGCACTCTTTAAATATTTTACAGAGTAAAAAGTAGTATTATCTTGAATAATTAAATTATCAATAATCTCTTTTTCATTAAAATCTTTCAATTTAGGAAAACGTTCATAAATATTTTCATTTACTAATTCCATTTGTCTTTCCATAAATAAATCGCTTGCCCAAAGAATTATTCCTTCATCATTAATAACCAATAATCCAATTTTTCCAAATAAGTAAGCTTCATTGATATCTTTTCCTAACGCATCAGATGTTGAAATATCGCTAATTTTCCTAATCTTATGTAAAGAATAAATCATTTTCCAAATGTAAATACCATTAATAAAAACAATAACAAATGCAGCATAAACAATATATTCCGTTTTTATAACAGAATTCATAT
>CAYNBG010000119.1:0-3644 GCA_964395495.1 uncultured Staphylococcaceae bacterium | reverse complement strand
CCTTATTTATTTTTAAAAATTCTTTATTAAAAACAATTTGTGATTGTTTTTTTAAAGCTTCTAGTATTTCTAATTTATTTGTAAAGTAATGATAGATTAATCCATGTGAACAACCTACATCATTGCAAATTTGATCCATTGAAACCGAATCAAAACCATATATAACAAAAAGTTTCAAAGATGACTTTAAAATTTTATTTATTCTTTCTTCTTTAAGTTTGTTGTTTTCTTCAATAGTTCTTGGCATGGAATAAATATATAATCGGTTGACATTTTTGTCAATATAAAGAATTATTATTCTTTAAATTTATGTTTATTGATAGTAAAATTATGAATATGAAATTAATTGTTGGATTAGGAAACCCTGGTAAAGAATACGAACACTCAAGACACAACATGGGATTTGATGTTGTAGATATGTTTGCCAACTCTTTAGGTACAGATATTGATAAAGAAGGTTTTAAAGGCTTATATGTAAAGACAAAATATTTTGATGAAGATATTATCATCTTAAAACCACAAACTTATATGAATTTAAGTGGTGATTCTGTTGTGTTATTACTTAATTATTTTAAAATTGCTATAGAAGATATGATTGTTATTTATGATGATATGGATACAAAACCTGGTTATATAAAATTAAAATTAAAAGGTAGTAGTGGCGGTCATAATGGTATTAAATCTATAATTCAAAATTTGAAAACTGAAGAGTTTAAACGTATTAAAATTGGAATTGGAAAACCTACTTTTAATAACATTGATTTTGTTTTATCTAAACCAAAAGGTGAAGAAGAAGATTTAATTGAAAAAGCAAAAAAGAATGCTGTTGATGCAATAAAAATTTCATTAAAAGAGTCATTTAATAAAGCAATGACAATGTATAACAAAAAAGAGGCGTAAATTATAGAGTTATTAAATTATTTGGTTAACGTTATTGATGACACCCCCTATCAAGAAAGTGATAGGAATTTTTTTGTTGCTGATTCCTTATTAGGAACAGCGGCGATATGTTTAAATAAATATTTAAAGACTGATAAAAATGTTTTAATATATGCGCCAAATAATTTTGAAATTAATAAGATTAAAAATTTTTTACTGTCTTTTATAGATGAAAAAAATATTATTAGTTTTGAAACTGATGAATTAATACGTGTTGAATATATTTCTAAATCAAAAGAGATGATAGCTCAAGAATTATTTAATTTATATGAATTAAGCGAAGCTAAACATAAGATTATTATCATGTCTCCAAGTTCTATTTTAAGGTATTATCCTAATAAAGAATTCTTTTTAAGCAAAAGACTATATTTAAAAAAAGGCGAGACTTATGATTATAAAAATATTATTAAAATATTAGAACAATCAGGATATTTAAGAGTTAATAAAATTGATCAATCTTTACAATATGCTAAAAGAGGTGACATTTTAGATATTTTTTCAATTAATTATGATAATCCAATTAGAATTGAGTTTTTTGGTGATACGATTGAAAGTATTAAATATTTTGAAATTTCAACTCAAAGGTCTATTAAAGAGATTGATAAAATAATTATTTTACCTGGAACTTATTTGCTGCTTGAAGAGGACAAGATTGATGAATATAAAGAAATAATTAGTTCGAAATTTAATAAAGATAGAAAGAATATTAAAGAATATTATTTACCTGAATTAGAAAATGAAGTTAATGAATTATTGGTTGAAATTGAATCTTTATATTTATCTCAAAAAAATTATAAATATTATAGTTTATTAAATAAAAATACATCTTCTTTACTAGATTATTTTGATGATTATTATCTTATTATTTCTAATGAACAAGACTTTAAAACATCGAAAGATATTTTGATCACTGAATCAAAAAAATTCATGAATGAATTGTTTGAAAATGGTAAAGCTCTTAGTGATTTAGAATATTTTAATTTGAATAATAAAGAAGGAAATCCGCTAGAAATTTTTGTTTTGAACAATTTTTATACTAATAAAAACGCATTAAACATCCCTTTAATAAAACCAAGTTTAGAAATTAAAAATACAAACGAAAATATCGTATTAATTAAAAATTTTTTAAGTCTTAATTACAAAGTAATTGTAGTAACGGATGATAAATATCAGGTTAATAAAACTAAGGAAATTTTTAAGTATTTAAATATCGATTTTGCTGTGTCAGATAATTTAGATTTAAGTAAACAAGCATTAATTTTAACTAATAAATTATATCAAGGATTTGAAAATAGTAAGGAAAAGATAGTGTTTTTGACATCTAATGAATTATTTGGTGTTAAGAAAAATAATTATCAAATGTCTTCAAAGTTTAAAGAAGGAATTATTTTAGGAAGTTATCTTGAGCTTGCTCCAGGAGATTATGTTGTTCATGAATATAAAGGAATTGGTGAATTTAAAGAGATAACAACTCTTTTGGTTGATGGGAAACATGAAGATTATATTAAAATTTTGTATGCAAATGATGATATTTTATATGTTCCACTCTATCAGTTTGATTTAATTAGAAAGTATGTTGGCAAAGATGGTGTCAAACCTAGATTAAATTCTTTAAATGGTGAAAAATGGAAGAATACCAAGAAAAGGATTAAAGAAAAAATAGATGATTTGACAGAAAGACTTTTAAATTTATATCAGGAAAGAGCTCAAGTTAAAGGTTTTCAATTTGTTAAAGATGATGAAATACAAGAAGAGTTTGAATCAAAGTTTGAACACGAATTAACTAAAGATCAGCAAATAAGTATTGATGAAATTAAAAAAGACATGGAAAGCATATATCCAATGGATAGATTGCTTTGTGGAGATGTTGGATTTGGTAAAACAGAGATTGCGTTTAGAGCAGCTTTTAAAGCTATTTTAAGCGGGAAACAAGTGTGTTTTTTATGTCCGACAACAGTTTTAGCCAAACAACATTATGAGTTATCTTTAACTAGATTTTTTGGTTTTGGTGTAAAAATTTGTTTATTGTCTAGATTAAATACAGAAGCCCAAAATAATGAAAATATTAAAAAAATAAATGAAGGAGCAATTGATTTAGTTATTGCTACGCACAAAGTTTTAGGGAAAAAAGTTACATTTAAAAACCTTGGTTTATTAATAATTGATGAAGAGCAAAGATTTGGTGTTGAACAAAAAGAAAAAATTAAAGAGATTAATAGCAATATTGATGTTCTTACATTAAGTGCTACCCCTATACCTCGAACATTGCAATCTTCCTTGATTGGTTTAAAAAGCGTTTCAACAATTAAAACCGCTCCTAAGGAAAGAATGCCAATCCAGACATATGTAATCGGTTATGATGATAATATTATAAAAGATTTAATCAAAAAAGAATTAAGTAGAGATGGTCAGATTTATTTTGTCTATAACTATGTTGATTCTATATATTCTATGGCTCAAAGAATTAATAAAATGGTACCTGAATGTAAAATCGGTGTTATACATGGAAAATTAAATAAAGAAGATATTGAAGAAGTTATGAATAATTTCTATTTAGGAGAAATCGATCTTCTTTTGTGTACATCTATTATTGAAAATGGCATTGATGTTAAAAATGCTAATTTATTGTTGGTTTATGATGCTGATCATTTTGGATTATCTCAACTTTATCAAATAAAAGGTAGAGTAGGTAGAGGAGATAGAAT
>CAYNBG010000118.1:0-3645 GCA_964395495.1 uncultured Staphylococcaceae bacterium | reverse complement strand
TTACATATACTAAATATGGTAATTTAGTGTTAACTGATTTAAATGGAAAAAATGAAGTTACTTCGTATGGTTCTTCAGCTACAGCAAGTGCTATTACTTGGGATGGTGTTACTGAAAAATATACATGTAAAAATCGTCAAGATTTCTTAACAAATGATGTTACAAAAGATTTAGTTGTTGGTGAAGAAGTTACATTTGAAATGATTAGAGCTGATCGTAATGGCAGTGTACAAGTATTTACAGTTATTACTGGTGCTACTCCAGTTGCTCCTACAGCTATTGCTTTAAGTGGAAAAACAACAGTTGCAGCTGGTGAAACAATTCAATTAAGTTACACAACAACTCCTAAAAAAGTTTCTCCTTCAACAATTGCTGGATTAACTTGGTCATCAAGTAATACTGATGTTGCTACAGTTAATTCAACTGGTTTAGTTACTGGTGTTGCAGCAGGTACAGCTACAATTACTGTTAAAGTAAGCGATACAGTTAGTGCTACATATGATGTTACAGTTACAGAAGTTATTGCTCCTACACAAATTGTAATTAGCGGAACAACAACTACAGTTGAAGCTGAACAAACTATTACATTAACAGCTACAACAACTCCAGAAACAATTAATGTACCTTTAACTTGGGAATCAAGTGATTCAACAGTTGCTACAGTTGATGAAAATGGTGTAGTTACTGGTGTTGCAGCTGGTACAGCTAAAATTACTGCAAAATATGGTGAAGTTGTTTCTAATGAAATTGAAGTTACAGTTACTAAATTTGATGGTGTTGAAATTAATAATGATATTTTTGAAGGGAAATCTGGAACTTCTTATGCAAATTATAATGGTACATATACTGTTGATTCATCAATAACAGTAACTACAACTGCTGTTATGAAGAGTAGTCAAGGTAATTGGAGTGTTATGCAACTTAAGAAAAAAGAGGGTATTATTGCAATTAAGGGTGCTTCATTTAAAAATGTTGAAATTGTTACAGTTAGTACTTATGATTATTCAAATGATAGTTTAACTATTAAAGATGGTGATAAAGCCGGGACTTTAAGCGTATCATCTGTTGCTACTGGTGTAAAAAATGATAAGGATTATGAATTCAAAAAGCATACTTTAACATATTCTATTACAAATGAGAGTACAAATGATTTGACAATTTCTTGTGGGAGTGTTGGCGCTCAATATATTACAAGAATTAGATTATCTAAATAATTAATATATTTATTTAAAAGGGATTTAAAAAAATCCCTTTTTTTAATATAATAACAATATGAAAAAGAAATTATTTATAAGTTTAACATTATTAGGATTACTATCTAGCTGTAATGCTTTTTATAATAATAATGATAATAACGATAATGATAATCCTCCTACTCCAATAGAAGAATATAAAGAATTAGTATTTGAACATTCATTTAAAAAAGATGAAATTAAATCTTCTTCACCTTCTTTAACAATAAACGGATTAACATTTATATATACAACTGCAACAATGTTTAGTTATGATACTCCATCAGGAAGAGGAGTTCAAATTGGAAGTAGTAAAAAACCTCAATCAACTGGATGGAGTATAGAAACTAACTTTACTGAAGAATTAGAAATAACAAGTTATAGTATCTATATGGGTACAGCAAAAAATAAAACTAATTGTACTGGTACTATTACATATGGAGATTATTCTAATACATATACATTAAATACAACATCTACTGTATTAAATGAATATTCTTATTCGGGAGCTATATATTCAGCTAATTCTTTTAAACTTGATATGGTAGCAGGAAGTGATACAGCATTATATCTTCAATCTATTAAAATTGGATTTAGAGTGAAAGAATCTTCTACATTTAATGTTACTAATGATTATGGTAAGAGTGATGGTACAAAAGATGATGATACAAAAACTGTAACAGAAATTAAACCAGGAGTCGGTTTAATTCCTTCGCTTAACTATACATTAACTACTAAAGAAGAATACTATTCTTCAATAGATTTTAATGATAGAGATAACTTAGTAACTAATTTAAGAACATTATTATCTACATCTATTAGTGATATTAATTATGGTGATGCTAGATATGCACTTCAATATACTGATGAAGATATAAACAATAAAGGATATATCTATTCATTACTTGATGGAGATTTAATGGTTCATGATTGGGATTATGGAAAAACTTGGAATAGAGAACATGTTTGGCCTAGATCAAGAATGATATTAAATAATGGTACAACTGATGTAGATAATTCTACTGTTGGAAATTATGCAGATTTACATAATCTTAGAGTTGCGTGTAGTAATGCTAATTCTAAACATGGTAATTCATATTATGGTAATGAAGGAGAAACAGATTTATTTTATCCTAATGTTACTAGTGGATTAGATTCTACTATTAGAAATCATTCTTATAGTGGAGATTTTAGAGGAGATGTAGCTAGAATTTGTTTTTACATGTATGTTAGATATGAAGGATTATCATTAAGTGATGATACAACTATCGAAACTAATAATATGGCTAAATTATCTTTACTTAAAGAATGGGATAAAGCTGATCCTGTTGATGAATTTGAAATACAAAGAAATAATAGAATATACGAATATCAAGGTAATAGAAATCCATTTATAGATTATTCAGATTTGGTAGATAAGATCCTATAGTTTTATAATTTTTATTTTTAATTGAAGTTTAATTGATTTATACTATTATTATGAAAAAAAAGATATTAAATTTATTATTATTTACTCCAGTAATGTTAGTAACAACATCATGTAATGTAGTTACATATAATAATACAATGAATGTAGTTTCATCATTAAATAAAACTAATTATAAAATAGGTGAAAGTTTTACTAGTGATGGTTTAATAATAGAAGACAATCAAACTAAAGAAATAATAAATGATTATACTTTATCTTTAATAGATGGTTATACTCTTGATGAAGTTGGAACATATGAAATATACGCTTATAAAGATGGATATGAAAAACTTTATATAGCTGATATTAATGTTTTAGATTCTAGTTCTTTAACTATTAAAACATTACCTAATAAAGTTAATTATAATTTAAATGAGACGTTTACTAGTGATGGTTTAGTTGTAGTAGATTCTTTAACTAATTCTACTATATTAGATTATTCTTTATCTATTAAAGATGGAGCAATATTATCTAATGAAGGTAAACAAACAGTTATAGTATCAAAAGATAATTATATATCAACATCTTTTGATATTAATGTATATAAAGAAGATAATATTGGTGATAGTAGAGAAATAAATATATATTCAATAAATGATACTCATGGTGCATTTACTAGAGGTGAAAAAAATGCTTCATGTGCAGGTATGTCTTATATTGGTGATTATTTAAAAAAGAAAAAAGATAATGATTACAATAATACAATTTTAATTTCACCTGGAGATATGTGGCAAGGTGGAGTTGAAAGCAATAATACAAAAGGTAAAATCATGGTTGATGCTATGAATATCATTGGTTTTGATTGTATGGCTATAGGCAACCATGAATTTGATTGGGGTAAAGAATATATCGTAGAAAATTCTAAATTAGCTAATTTTCCTTTTATTGCATCTAATATTTTTTATAGTGATGGAAGTTATATAAGTGATTTTGCATCACCATCAA
>CAYNBG010000117.1:0-3666 GCA_964395495.1 uncultured Staphylococcaceae bacterium | reverse complement strand
AATAAAACTATAATTATTCCTACAGATGCAACATGGAATTGGTCTAACAATGGTCCTATATTATTTGGCGATTTAAAAGATGGCGAAATTGTTGATGCTAATAAAGAATATACTTATTCAAAGTTAGCAAAAGAAGTTAAATATGAAGCTAATTTGACTGCATCTAATAATGTGTTTGTTAAAGAAAATGAACATTTTAGACCAACAAGAATTATTAAAACACCTAGTGGAAAAACTATATTAGAATTTCCTCAAAATATCTCAGGTTATGTTTATTTTAAAGTAAATGCTCATAAGGGTGATAAAATAAACTTAACATTAGGAGAAATGTTAACTAAAGAAGGAGAATTTACTTTAAAAAACGTTCAATGTACTTTTAAAGGAAAACAAACTCCTCTTCAAGAAATTCATTATATTTGTAAAGAAGGAATTAATGAATATAAACCTAAGTATTTTTATGGTGGTTTTAGATATGTTTTAATTGATACAAATGTAGAATTTAATCTTAATGATTTTGAAGCTATTGCTGTATATTCTTCGTTTAACGAAACATCTAAATTCGAATGTTCTAATGATTTAATTAACAAGTTATATAAAAACACCATATGGTCTTTAAAAAGTAATTCTACAGACATTCCTTCGGATTGTCCTACAAGAGAAAGAATGGGATGGACTGGAGATTCGCAAATATTCTTTAATACTGCAAGTTATTTAGTGGATTATGCTTCTTTTTCAAGAAAACATGTAAAAGATATATATGATAGACAATGGAAAAATGGTAGGCTTCCTCAAATAGCTCCATATGCTCATGAAGATTGGTTTATGTGGACGATGAATGGATCTGTAGGTTGGGCTTGTGCTGGTGTATACATTCCTTTACGTTTCTATTATAAATATGGCGATAAAAGAATCCTTGAAGATAATTATGAAGGTATTATTAAATATGCTAAATTTATGATTAAAAGAGCTGGTAAATGGGGTGGAGTTTATGCTAAACCAGTTCATATATCTCATAAAAATAGAAAATATTTTGTAAATTGTGGACAATCGTATGGAGAGTGGGCTGAACCTGAAGATGTTTGTGCATTTAAATGGTATGATTTTGCTTCACCTCATCCTGAAGAATCTACAGCATATACTTATTTCACATTACAAAAAGTCTTAGAAATAGCTTCTATTTTAAATAAATGTGAAGATAAAGACTTAAAGAAGATAAAAGAATATTCTGAAGGTGCTAAAAAAGCTTATCAGGAATATGTTTCTATTCCAAAATATTCTTTAGATACGAATAGACAAGCTAAATTAGTAAGACCTTTATATATGAATCTTTTAAATGAAGAACAAACAAAATATGCTAAAGATAGATTGATAAAAGCTTTAGATAATTATAATTGGAGATTAGGAACAGGATTCTTATCTACTCCATTAATATTGTCAGTGCTTGAAAATATCGATATAGAATACGCTTATAAGCTTTTAGAAAATGAAGAAATGCCAGGTTGGTTATTTATGCCAAAAAGTGGAGCTACAACAATTTGGGAAGCTTGGGAAGGAAATACTTCTGAACAAAAAGGATTGGCATCATTAAATCATTATTCTAAAGGTGCAGTACTTGAATGGATATTTTCTACAATGTGTGGAATAAAAATAAGTGGAGAAAATTTATTTACTATCGAACCTAAAGTAGGTGGTCATATCACTTTTGCATCATTAGAATATAATAGTATTTATGGGCTTGTATCATCTTCTTGGAAAAAAGAAAATAATAAAGTAATTTATGAAATTGTTATACCTCCTAACACTAGTGCTATTATTAAGATAAATGGTAAAGAACATATAGTAAATGCAGGTCAATATAAATTTACTGAATAATATTATTATGAATAATTAGTCACCTTAAAGGTGACTTTTTATATTTTATGATATAATTATTTTATAAAGAGGTATGAATATGACCGAAGAAGAAAAACTTGATGCTGGACTTTATTATGATTTTTGGGATCAAGGTGTAAATAATAGAAAGTTAAATGCTATTGAGTTTGCTACTGAATTAAGAAAATTACAAGATAATAAAGCATCATATAAAGAACAAGAAAAATTAATTAAAAAACATTTTGGTAAAGTTGGTAATAATGTTTGTTTATGTCAAGGATTTATGTGCGATAACGGCAAAAATATATTTGTAGGTGAAAATTTTCTTGCTAACTATAATGTTGTTATTTTAGATATTGCTCCTGTTATAATTGGTGATTATGTAATGATTGGACCTAATGCTTTAATAACTACAGTTAATCATCCTTTATCTCCTAAAGGTAGAAGGCAACATTTAGGCATTGCTAAAAAAGTTACAATTGGTAACGATGTTTGGATTGGAGGAAATGTTACTATACTTCCTGGAGTAAATATCGGTAATAATGTTGTAATTGCAGCAGGGGCAGTGGTAACAAAAGATGTACCAGATAACACTCTTGTTGGTGGCGTTCCAGCTAAATTTATAAAAAATTTAGAAAACGATGTTGAATAATTTTAAATTTATATAAAAATATTCGTTAAGTAAAAAAATATCGATATAATCAATAAAATCTAAGATTTTATTTAACAAAATATATACAAATGTAACAAACTTTATTATATAAAGTTACAAAAAAATAAAAAATGTTGCAAAAAAGTATTGACATTCTCTGTACATTTGTTACAATATAGTTGCAAGCAAGATACAAAATATAAAAAATTGTATCTAATAAAAATAAAGGAGGCTTGAATTATGAGTTTAAAGAAAGTTGTAATATCTACATTGTTAGCGTTATCGGCAACAGCAGGTGTTGCTGGTTCTGGAATCGCCATGAGTTCATGTGCCGCTAATATTGAAAATAATGAAGATAATACATTTAAAAGTGATGATACAGGTATCATCGATGCATCTAAGTATATCTTAGATACAATTACAGAAAAAGGTTATAACATTATAACTGGTGGTATTGAAACATATGCTAAAAATTTAGTATTAAACGTATTAAAAGATTATGGATTTGATTTTAGAGATCAATCGATTAAATACTTAGAAAAAGTATTAGAACAACTCGAAGTTATTAAATACAAATTAGATAATATGGATAAAAAGATGGATGAGTATAATGCTCAATACTATATTAATAACTTAACACAAAAGTTAAAGAAAACAGAACTTGAGTATATGGGAATTGTTAAAGATGGTTTATGGACAATTGCTCAACATGAACAAAGTGGAGAATATAGTGAAGAGCAATTAGAAAAAGTAACCATAGAAGAAGCGACTAAAAATCCAAATTGGGAGATGGGCAAAAAAATTACTGTTGATAGTAATTTAATGATAAATAAATGCTATGAATTAATAGAAGCATATTATTTATTTAGAATACCTTTTGATAAAATAAATGCTCGAGTGAATCGAGAAAGTGTCGTTCATGGTTATGTAAGATTCATAGATGAAACTAAGATTGATGTTTCAGAACCTGATATGCTTTATCCAATTGAATATGCTCTTGATTTTGGTTTACCAAAAGATTTGATTCATGGTTTCCCAAATATTGAAAGAAACTGTTTAACTAAATTTAAATTTGAAGAGTTAAGTTATGATAAATATCCAGTTATGAATTATGCAAAATTTGTTGTAGAACAAGAAGGAGA
>CAYNBG010000116.1:0-3753 GCA_964395495.1 uncultured Staphylococcaceae bacterium | reverse complement strand
ATATATGTCAAATAATAGTTTTTTTAAAAAAATTCATGCTAAGTTTAAACAAAGAAAAATTAATAAAAGATTAAAGGGTGAACATGTCTTTGAATCAAGGAGTAATGGTTCAGATATATTAATAATCATTCTTGCAGGATATAAAGATTTTTGTAAAGATGTTGTGTTTTCTAGAATTAAAGAATTTGCTCCAAAGGATGCAGATATATGTATTGTTTCTTCTGGTTTATATAAAGAAGACCTTTCTAATTTAGCTAAGGAAAATAATTGGTCTTATATTTCTTGTAAAAGAAATAATGTTTGCGCTGCTTTAAATATAGCTATAAACGAATTTAAAAATGCTAAATTAATATATAAATTAGATGAAGACATTTTTATTACGAAGCATTTTTTCCCTACATTATTAGATGTTTATAATAATTGCAAAGATAATAAAGCGTTAGCTAATCCATCGTTTGTTGCTCCATTAATCCCTATTAATGGCTATGCACATACTGTTGTTTTAGAAAAATTGAATTTAGTAAATAAATATGAAGAATTATTCGAAGAAGTAAAAGCAGAATGTGGTTCACATAGACAAATTGAAAGTAATCCTGATGTCGCAAAGTTTATGTGGGGGAAAGATAATTACGTTCCTCAAATTGATGATTTAGATGAAATAATGAATAAAAATCCTTACGAAGTCAGAATATGCCCAATAAGATTTTCAATTGGTGCTATTTTATTTAGTAGGAAAACACGGGAAGATATGGGCTATTTTAATCCTGGTCCTGGAAACGGAATGGGACTTGATGAAATTCAAATTTGTTCTTTAAATAGTCCTAAAGTTATTTCTTGTAATACATGTGTAGGACATTTATCATTTGGCAAACAAAATCCATTTATGAAGGAATATTTTTTGAATAATAAATCCATATTCGAAATTAGAAAATAAGTAAATGGTTTTAACTTTAAAGAAAGTAAATAAAAAATTAAAAGAATATAAAAATATAAGGGATTTATATATGATTTCTTTTTCTAAAGAAGAAAGAGTCCCTTATTTTTATTTAAAATTATTTAAAAATAAAAAGAATATAGATTTTGTAGCTTATTATGATAATGATGAATTTATAGGTTTTACATATTGTGTTATATCTTCAACATATGTATTTTTATTCTTTTTAGCAATAGATCCTTTAAAACAATCAAAAGGATATGGTTCAAAGATATTAGAAATAATAAAAGATAAATACAAAGATAAATATATATTTTTAAATGCTCAAAGAATAGATAGTAATGCTAAAAATAATCACGAAAGAATAAGAAGAATTAATTTTTATAAAAGAAATGGTTTTAATGAAACTGGTTATTATTTAGTCGAAGATATTCAATATTCAATTTTATCTAGTGATAATGAAAAATTTAAAATAGAGGATTATATATCATTGATGAATAAATTTTATTTAAACTTATATAAAGTTAAAGTTATAAAAGAATAATATTTGGTATATAGTTTGCTTTTTTAATTGTAGTCAAATTTATAAATTATATATTATACTAATATTATATATGTTATTTAAAAGGGAGATATATTGTGGCAAAAAATAAAGTAAAGTTAAGTTTAGTTATATCATCTATAGCATCTTTTATAGTGCTTATAGTTGTAGCTTTAATGTTAGATTTAAATGGATATAGTCCAAAACAGAATCAACCAGTTACACCAACGGTATTAACATATGATATTAATTCTCAATTTGCTTATTCTGAAATTGTTATCACTAATTCAAATGGTATTATTATATCTAAAGCCCAAGATGGTGAAAAAGTTTATGTTAAAAAAGTAAATAATAAGATTAAAGATATCTATGTAGATAACGATATCATCATGTATGATGTAGAAAGTGAAAAATATGTATTTACTATGCCATCTCATAATGTAACTATTACTTTAGATTATATTGATTCTTATTCTATTACAATTAATAATATTGGTCATGATGATACGACTGTTGTAATTAAAAACGCTAATGGTAACATAATTAGTAGTGCTTTTGAAGGTGAATTAATTACTTTAACAGTTACAAATTCTAGTAGTAGTGAAACAATTAGTGCAGTTAAGGCAAATGGTAATGAACTAGCATTAAATAAGGGTGTTTATCAATTTGAAATGCCTAATATGAATGTTGTTATTACTATTGAATATGAAAATATTAATTAAGACCAACTATAGATTTATAAACTTCGCATTTAGTTTTTGTATTTAAATGAAACACTTTAAAGTCACGACAAATATAACTTTAAAAAAAATATTATCAGAAGATCAAATATTAAATATTTTAAGAGATAATAATAAAATAGAAAGAGTATTAACTGATAAAGTTGGTTACTGGAAGATAAATAATTAAGAATTCTGCTATGTATGATAATGCATGTATTTGTAAGAGTTTACACCTATTTGCATCGTTTCACCTGTTAAACAATCTATGTGCACAATAAATAATAATTGGTTTTTTTATTTATTAGTGGTTTTACAAATAGTCAACATTAAAATGATGCATGTAATTATATCGCTATAAAGCGTCATAAAAGAGAAACAAATAACTGAATAGATTATTATTTTGTTAGTTTATTTATTAAAGTAGTAATTTCTAAATCAGTCATACCACCATCTTTAAGATATTTTTTAGCAAAATCTACATAAGTTTGAGTAGCATAAGATGTATCGTCGTAATTTTCTGCTAAATATTCCATAAATGAATCAAAATATAAGTTAACTATGGCATCATATTTTTCTTTAGTTTTTGTTTCACTAACTTTATAGTAGTTATAATATGTTTGCATATAATCTTTACACATCTCTTCATATGTAGCTCCACATAAAGCTTCAATTAACATACAAACAAAACCTGTTCTATCTTTTCCTTCCATACAATGAATATAATAAGGAGCAGATTTAGTCATTAAAAATCTTAAGCCGCTAACAACACTAGTTTTATAAGAATCTGAAGTATAAGATGATCCCATCGATAAAGGAATAAGATTTCCATTAGTTATTAAGTCTTTTGTATATGGTGAATCAAAATCACTACTAGCCATATAAGTTGCTAAATCTTCGCTAGAATCAGCTAAATCTATAACTGCAGAAATATTGTTCTTTTTAAGTAAGCTATCTGTTATCTTGGCTCTTTTTCTAGAATTATCAACAGGAGAAGCGCCTCTATAAATAATATTTTCTTTTAAAGATCCACCAGCAAGTGCTCTAAAATTAGAAAATTCTTCATCGCTAGAATATTTTTCTCTTTCTAATGAATATGATTGAGATAAAGCTTCTTGTGTAGTTAAAAACTTTTTTGATGTGTTTAAATAGATACTAACAGTATCGTTTTCACTTAATTTTGCGCTATCCCAAATACCTATATTGTTATATGTAACAATAATGTTTGTGCTAGAAGGATATGCAACTATAACAGGATCACCAGTTCTAACATAATAGCCATCATAATAAGGAATATCAATTAATTTATAGCCATTAGAAAATACAATATCACAGCTATCTCCTAAATTGATTCCTAATGTAGATAATTCTTCTTTAGTAGTGTAAACATTACATAAACCGAATTTAGTATCTTTTGATATTTCTATATTTTCTTTTTTTATTGTTTGAGTATTATTACAACTTGTAGCAATAATACTAACTGCTAGTAATGGTAAAAACTTTTTAAATTTCATGGTTAAATCCTCGCTATTTTAATTATTATTATATTTTTTATTGTC
>CAYNBG010000115.1:0-3885 GCA_964395495.1 uncultured Staphylococcaceae bacterium | reverse complement strand
CCAACTAAATACCAACTAACTAAAGTTGATCCATCAGGACCATGTCCTTTAGATGCAGTTTTATCTCCAGAATCTGTATTTCCTCCAGTATTATCTCCGGTATTATCTCCAGTTGAACCTGAATCATCTCCACTAGAAGATGTTGAATTCCGTTTAGCAAACAAACAATAATCAGTAGTTATTTTTGTATCAAAACTAAATTCTTTAATATATTCTGTAGATAAATACCATCCACCAAATGTATAGTTTGTTTTTATTGGATCAGTAGGCTTAGTAGCTAATTCATTAGCTTTTACATATTGATTTTTAATTTTTGTACCACCACAACTATCAAAACTAATAGTTAAAATACCATTCATATCTTCTGGTTTATCTTCTTCTTTATTAAAATTATCATCATCTGAAGAATCTGTATTATCTTGATTATCACCATCATTATTTATGTTTCCGCTATTATTGTCACTACATCCTGTTAAAAATAGAAAACTAAATGAAAATATAAATAATGTTTTAATTAACTTTTTCATATATAAATCCTCCTAATTACTGCTCTTTTCTAAAATCAATGTTTCAAAAACATTATCAATTCCGGTTGTAGAATTAACTGTATAACTGCTTCCTATACTAAGTCTAGAAGATGAACAATAAACAACTTTATATTCTCCTTGTAAAGAAGAAGATATATTATTTACTGAACCTTTATTTCTTCCGCTAGTTAATACGATTAAATTAGAACCATTATTACTAGTAAAAGCTCCTCCAATTGCATTTCCACCTAAACAAACAGTTTTACCACTATCAATATCGCTTTGAGACATTCCTAAATAAGTTCCATAATATTTTTTACGTAAAGCAATAGCTTCTTTAAACTTATTAAAATATTCAATATTATCTACTTTTCTTGACCAATCATAACCATTAACAGAATCACCATATTTATATGAATTTCTTACAAGATAAGTATCGTCATTAATTTTAATACCATCACCTTCAATCCAACTATAACCATCACTAGTTACTCTTTTATAACTAGAAACTAAACTATCAAAGTTTTCATCACCTTTTTTAATTACTTTAGTTCTAAAGATTTCTTCTCCACCATTAATAAATCCAATACCTTGACTCATTAAACTATTAACAGTAGCAGCTAAACTAGCTTCTTTAGCATTCTTATTTTGTTTAGCACAATTTGATACACCATTAAGTAAATAATTCATTTGATCATATAAGGTGTAATTATCATGACATGATAAATAATTAACACTCATATTAGCAGGAGTTTTTAATCCTTGTTGAGATTTATTTCTATTTTGACCGATAACACCAGTAGCACTATTCCAAATTTGATCATCACTAGGAGAATATGAATCCATAAATCCTCCACTAGGAGTAACATTACTATATGTAGTATTTCCTTTCATACCATCTCTATAACAATCATTAAATGAACCAACACTACCTTTACCATTATCGCCTAATTTAGAATAAATATTATATGTATCACTAGGAGAAGTAGCATGACTTCCTCCTCCAGTCCAACCTTCTCCATATACAACTATTTCAGGATCTATATCATATAAAGCATCTTTTACTGCTCTCATCGTATCAGTTTCTAAAACACCCATTAAGTCAAATCTAAATCCTTTGATTTTATATTCTTTAGCCCAAAAACATACTGAATCTACAATATATTTACTAACCATTTTTCTAGAACTATTAATAGTATTAGCACATCCTGTATCATCAATAATACTTCCTTCACTATCATATCTAAAATAATATCCAGGTACAGTTAATGAAAATGGATGAGTAGATATACTACTAACATGGTTATAAACAACATCCATAATAATTCTTATATCATTAGAAGCATAATCTTTTACTAATTCTTTAAATTCTTTAATACGAACACTAGCATCATATGGATTTGAAGAATATGAACCTTCTAAACAATTATAATTATAAGGATTATAACCCCAATTGTATCCAGGTTTTACTATTGTTCCATCTTCTTCAACATAACTTCTTTCATCATTATCTTGATCAAATATTGGTAAAATTTGAATAGCATTTACACCTAATTCTTTAATATGATCAAAACCTGTAGAAACACCATTATATCCAGTATTTGCTTCATGGAAAGCATTATATGTTCCTCTTTCATTATTTTGTTTACTAATCCAAGTAGATGAAGATGTTAAATCTCTAATATGAACTTCGTATGCTGTAAGTTCACTAGGAGAAGATATTGGGGTATATGATACATTATTCCAACCTTCTGGATTAGTTGATGAAAAATCCACAATAGCAGATCTATTACCATTTACTCCACAAGCTTTAGCATATGGGTCTTGAGTTAACGTACATACTCCATCATAATAAAGATAATAACAATAATAGCATCCATTATAATCTCCATTTAATGTAACTGTATAAACTCCATTACCATCATATTTCATTTTTTTACGTTTATAAAGAAGATCGCTACCTACTATTTGATCTGAATATTGTAAAGATTCTGATGTTCCATTTTCATATACAAATACATCAGCTCTAATTGATGTAGGAGCCCATACTTTAAATGTTGTACTCTCTTTTGTATATGTAAATCCTAAATCATCTCCATCATATGTATATTCATCAATAAATTTTTGTGTGTCATATAAATTAGTTAAGGAAACTGGTTTAGTTCTTTGTCTTGTAGTATCATCTTCAAAAGTACCTATTAATTCATATGTAATTGTAGGTTTAACAACTAATGGAGTGCCATCAGGATATGTTAAAGTAGATAAATCAATAGTAAATGTATTAGTATTAGGTGTATCACTATAAATTAAATAACTTGCTAACCTAGCTTGAAGTACAGATACTCCTTGAGAAGCAAAATCTTCATCTAAAGCATATAAAGAATACGAAGCACAATTACCACTACAAGTAACATCTATAGTTTTCCAATCACTTCTAATTGAAGCAGTTGTAAAATTAGCACCTAAAGCGTCTTTCTTTTGGTAATATGTATAGTAACTATTAGCCCCTTCACTACATGAATATATATTTATTCTTTTTCTACCATTATCAAGTTCAGTTACTTCACCATTTTCTAAATAATCAGATAAACTAATCTTAATATCTCTACTTTGATTTTGCCATGTACCAGGTTTTTTAATAATAAAACAAAAATCATCTGTTACTTTTTTTGCAAATTTTTCGTCACATAAATCTATATCTTTATATACACCATAGCCTTCTTCTACACCATCCCATGTATATTCACTACCTTCAACTCCTGTAATCCAAACATAGATATTTTTATTACTTTCTTGTGATTTTTCATCATGATAATAAACTCTTACTATTCCTCTAAATTTACCATCACTATATTGATCTTCAGGATTAGTTGTATCATCTGGATTATTATTATCATCGTTATCAGTATTATCTTCAACAGGAGGTTCATTATTATTAGAACATGAAGAAATAGTTCCTAATAAAAATAATGGTAGCATTAATAAACTTAATTTTATTTTTTTCATATGTATTTTCTCCTATTTAATCTACTGTAGATAATGAAAATTTTACTTCATCATTTGGTTTTACTGAAGTTGTTATACTATTATCCCATCCAGTAATTTGAAATGCATTATTAGATGATATATCTTGATCTGTTGTAACGCTATTCCAAATAGTATATGAATCAACAGTACTTCCACTACTCATTCTATAAAATTGTATATAATTATAATCAGGAGGAATTTCAATATAATAATAAGTAGAATTAGTACTACAAACGTTAAATACATACATTGAATAATTAGTTTTGTCACTACTAGCTTTACCCATAAATACAGCACCATCTTTATTCCAATAATCAGTTGTAGGAACTAA
>CAYNBG010000114.1:0-3892 GCA_964395495.1 uncultured Staphylococcaceae bacterium | reverse complement strand
CTGAAAATAAAGTTAATATTGTTAAAGCATTTAAAGCTAATGGAAATATTTGCGCTATGACTGGAGATGGTGTTAATGATGCTCCAAGTTTAAAAGCTGCTGATATTGGTATTGCAATGGGCGTTACAGGTACTGATGTTGCAAAAGGTGCTGCTGATATGGTATTAACTGATGATAATTTTGCAAGTATTGAAAAAGCAGTTGAAGAAGGTAGAGGAATCTATGCTAATATTAAAAAGACTATTTTATTCTTATTAAGTAGCAATATTGCTGAAGTATTCTCGATGTTTATTGTTATTTGTTTAGGATTCCCATCACCATTTATTGCTATTCATTTATTATGGGTTAATTTAATCACTGATTCATTACCTGCAATTGCTTTAGGTATGGATCCTAAAGATCCTAATAATATGAAAGAAAAACCAAGAGATCCTAAAGAAGGATTGTTTGCTAAAGGCGGTCTTTGGATTACAGCTGGATATGGTGCTTGTATAACTGTTTGTGTTTTAATAAGTTATTTTGCAGCTTGTTGGTTTAATGGAGTCTATGATTATAGTGGAATGCTTAATTTACTTGAAAGTGATTCTGATGTATTACATTTAGCTCAAACAATGGCATTTACTACATTAGCATTTGCTGAATTGTTCCATATGGTTGGTATGTCTAATACAAGAAAATCGTTTGTTATGGTATTTAAAAATAAAAATTGGATGATGTTATTAGCATTTGTATTAGGTATTGCTTTACAATTATTTGTTGTTGAATGTCCTGGTGTTAATAAAGTATTTAATACAGCTGGTGATAAGATGGATTGGCAACATTGGTTAGTTACTTTAGCAATGAGCGTTTTCCCTCTTATTGTTCATGAAGTTGTTGCTTTAATTTTGTATATTAAGAATAAAGTTACAAAAAAAGATATAATCGATGCTAAAGTAATTAATAAATAAAATAATAAAGAATACATATAGAAATTTAAAAAATCCTTTAGTAATTTAAAGGATTTTTTATTTTCTATGACCACCAATTTGATTATGTCTTTCTTTAGCTGTGCTTGCTTTAGTTAATGAACTAGTTCTTAATAATTTATTTTTTCCAAACTTATTTTGAACTGAATCCATAGCTTTAAATAATTTTTCTTCATTAATACTTTTCTCTTCATCATCAAATAAAGATAGCTGTTTATTTTTCTTAGCTTTAGATAATTTAGTATATGATATATCTATTCTTCGAATCGGATAATCTTCTATGTATGAATTATAAATATACATAATTGCTTCATATATTTTATTATTATTGCATGTTGGCATTAATAGTTGAACTTGATGAGCAAATCCGACTGCATATGAACATGAAGAATAGCCAATCATTAAATGAATAACCTCGCATTCTAAGGAAAAACTTCTCATTCTTGAAGTTAAATCATCACACATTTCTTTTAATATTAAAGGGATTTCTTTATATGTATAATCTCTTAATAAAACTTGTCCTAAAGATAAATTTTTATTAACAGGTGTATATCTTTCTCTAATATTTGTATTATCAATTCCGTTAGCATGGTTGTATAATTCTTCACCCATAATACCAAATTTTTTAATTAATATATCTTTATCATAATGTGCTAAATCATATACAGAATATATGCCCATTGCATTTAATCTTTTTTCGTAACCTTTAGCAATTCCCCAAACTTCACTTAATGGTTTTATTGGCCAAAGCTTGTTAGGAGTATCCTCTTTTTTCCAGGTAGCAATATAACCTTTTGCGTTTTTAGCTTCTTTATCATCTGCCATTTTTGCTAAAAACATGTTTTCGCCAATTCCACAAGTTACTGTTAATCCGGTTTCATCTTTTATTCTTTTTTGGATCATTTTACATAATCCTTGAGGAGTAGTTTTATATAATGTTAAATATGGTGAAAGATGCAAAAAAGACTCATCAATTGAATAAACATGTATATCATCTTGAGCAACATAATCTAAAAATATTGATACAATTTTAGCACTACATTTTACATATTTTTCCATTTGAGGAGTAGCATATATTAAATCTTTTATGTCTGTTGGTAAATCTTTCCTTCTGCATCTAGATGGTACACCTAATTTTTTTAAATAAGGAGATACACTTAAAACAATAGTAGCTTCTTTTCTTGCTGTATCTGTAACAGCTAAAGGAGTAGTAAAAGGATCTAATCCTCTTTCTATACATTCAAACGAAGCATAAAACGCTTTAATGTCTATAACTGCATACCAATCTTCCATGCTTTAATTATAACTAAAAAATATATTTATTAATATCTTGACAAAAAAATATTTGTTTTTATTAAATTTTACTTGTATTTAAAATTATTTGTGCTAGTATTAAATACTAGATAGGAGATTAATTATGAGCGTAGATAAAATTGAATTACCAAACTATAAATTAAAACATGAATTATGGAATTCTATAACTCATGGTTTAGGTGCGATATTTGGAATTATTGCATTAATTTTAATGTTGTTAAAAGTCTGTGGAATATATCCTAACAATGATGTTATATATGATAAAGAATTTATTTATAAAATAATTGGTGTTTCAATATACGGATTTGGAATTATTAGCTGCATGACTATCTCTTGTTTATATCATGCTTTGGCAAAAAATAATGGTAAAAGGGTTTTTAGAGTTATCGATCATGATTTTGTTTTTGTTTTAGTTGCTTGTACTTATACAATATTCTGTTTAGGCTCAATAAGAGAAGAAAGCATGTGGAATGGATTAGTGCCATATTCAGGATGGATTATATTTGCTATTGTTTGGGCATTAATTGCTTTAGGAATTACTATGAATTCTATAAATATAAAAAAATACGCGGTATTGAGTATGATTATTTATATTTGTGCAGGTTGGACAATTATATTTGCTAGTGATATTTTATTTACTAAATTAACTTTAAGCGGATTTCTTTTATTACTTGGCGGAGGCATTGCTTTTTCAATTGGTGCTATATTATATGGTATTGGAAAAAAGAAGAGTGTATGGTGGCATACAGTATTTCATATATTTGTTTTAATCGGTATAATCCTTCAATTTTTTAGTGTATATTTCTTTGTATTATAAAATTAAATATTAATATATTTAATTTGCTTTATAAAAAGCCTATGTTTTTATATAATTATTATGTATGGCTATTAATGAAATTAAAGTTATTGGAGCAAAAGAAAATAACTTAAAAAATATTGATGTTACAATACCAAAAGATAAATTGGTAGTTTTTACTGGTGTTAGTGGAAGTGGCAAATCCACACTTGCTTTTGATACTATTTTTGCAGAGGGTCAAAGAAGATATGTAGAAAGTTTATCTAGTTATGCTAGACAGTTTTTAGGTAGTTTTGAAAAACCAGATGTTGAATCTATTGAAGGCTTATCTCCTTCGATTTCTATAGATCAAAAAAGTGTTTCACATAACCCTAGATCTACTGTAGGAACTGTTACTGAAATTTATGATTATTTAAGATTATTATACTCAAGAATTGGTGTACCATATTGTCCAACACACAATAAACCAATTATATCTTTTTCAATTCAAAAAATAACTTCTATTTTATTAGATTATCCACTTAATACAAAAATACAAATATTATCACCAATCGTTAGAAACGAAAAAGGTAGTCAAAAAGATACAATTGAAAAGATTAAAAAGAATGGTTTTGTTAGAATTAGAGTAGATGGTAATATTGTTTTATTAGATGAATTTGAAAATAATTTAGATAAGAATATTAGACACACTATTGATATTGTGGTAGATAGAATTATTTTAAAAGAAGATAGTAGATCTAGAATATTTGAAGCTTGTGAACTTGCTAGTGAATGGAGCAATGGCTATGTTTTAGTTATTATTGATGAAGAACAAAGA
>CAYNBG010000113.1:0-3943 GCA_964395495.1 uncultured Staphylococcaceae bacterium | reverse complement strand
AATGAAACTAGCAATAAATCTACAAAAACATTTAAGCTTACAAATTTATTTAATAAAGTAATAAGTAAATCTTTAATCCAACTTAATAAAGCAGGACTTAAAGTAAAAGTCATTTGACTTGTTAAAAATCTTAAATAGATCATAATTGCTAATTGTTCAATAAAAACAAAACAAATAGCACCTAAAGCATAAGCACCAATATACCAAAAAATACGTTTTTTGTTAATCATTATAGATGTTAATGTAGAAATAAGAACTAAAGGTAAACCTATTTGAGAAAATACACCAACTACTTGCATCCACACATCTAAATTATAACCACTATAATATGATGAATATACATATGCTAAAGTAATCATTTGAGAAACAAATAATAAGGTAATACCTATGATTTTTAAAACAAGATATGACATCATGTTTTTTGTTTCTCTTGATTCTAATGTTAAGTCCATATTAATTATTATATATTTTTATATATTTCCATTCAATAAAATAAGCATATTAAAAGCCAAGATTAAATCTTGGCTCTATTTTTAAATTACTTCTATTTCCTTAATATTTTTTTCATTACCTTTAACAAGATAAGTGTGTTCGCTACCACATTTAGGACAAATTTTAGCGTATTTTACTGTTTCATAAACGCATCCACAGTCTTCACAATAAGTCTCAGCTTTAATAACTTCTATATTAAGCTTACAACCCTTCATTAAATCTTCCTTTTCAACGGCCCATTTCCACACATCTTCCATATAAGAAGGAATAAGTGTAGAAACTTCACCGATTTCTAAAGTAACTGAATTAACATGTTTTACTTTATTTTTAATAGCAACTTCTTTAATCTCGTCAATGATATGGAAAACTATTCCAAGTTCATGCATTCTTTACTTGCTCTTTTTAGCTTCTTTTTTTGCAGCTTTTTTAGCTTTCTTTTCTGCTTTTTTATATTCTTTATGTTTCTTTTGAGAAGCCTTTTCTTCAGCAGTATGTTTACCAAATTTAATCTTCATGCCACGTTTAATTGCGTATGGTAAGATTGCTTTAAATTTGTCTTCGGACTTAATCATATGAGTACATTCTGGATGATCTCTTGTTAATGTAATAGCATCAAACATACATTTTGTTGTACAGACACCACATCCAATACATTTATTAGGATCAACAACTGAAGCACCACATTTTAAACATCTTGCTGTTTCTTTCTTAACTTGTTCTTCTGTTAAAGTTAAATGAGCGTCTTTAAATGATGTATGTGTATCGATTGATGTATCGAATCCAGCTTCTTGTCTTCCGCATGTATCATAGCCTTCAATCTTAAGATCTTCTTTATTTAACATAACGAAGTCTCTTCTATTTCTACCAATTGTTAATGAAGCACCTTTATGGACATATCTATGTAATGATTCAGCAGCACATTTACCAGCTTCAATTGCATCGATTGCAAATTTAGGACCTGTATAAACATCACCACCAACAAAGATATCTTCTTGAGCAGTTTGATATGTTAATTTATCTGCGATTGGATAATTTCCATGCCAGAATGTAACTTTACTTCCTGAAAGTAAATCACCCCAAACAATTGCTTGTCCAATAGCAAATACGATGTGATCTGCCTTAACTTCAATTGTTTCTTCTTCGTTATATTTAGGATTAAATCTCTTTGTTTCAGGATCAATTGTTGATAAACATTTCTTGAAGACGATAGCTGTAACATTTCCATTAGCATCCTTTTTAACTTCTTTTGGACCCCAAGAGTTATTAACTTCAATATTTTCTTCAAGTGTTTCTCTAATTTCATCTTTACTAGCAGGCATTGCATCTCTAGCTTCAAGAGAGAACATACTAACTTTATTAGCACCAAATCTCTTTGCAGTTCTAGCGCAATCTACAGCGACGTTACCACCACCAACAACGACAACATCACCATCTAAGTGTTGATTATGATTTTCGCTAGCTTTATGTAAGAAGTTAACAGCGATATCAACACCCTTTGCATCTTCTCCAGGAACACCAGGAAGTCTACCTCCTTGGCAACCAATAGCGATATAGAATGCTTTATAACCTTGTGCTCTTAATTCATCAAGAGTGACATCTTTACCGACTTCAACACCTGTTTTGATTTCAACACCAAGTTCTTTAATAATATCGATTTCAGCAGCAACAACATCTTTTTCAAGTTTATATGATGGAATACCATAAGTTAACATACCACCACATTTTTCATTCTTTTCAAAAATTGTAGGTTTATAACCTTTTGTTGCTAAATAATAAGCACATGATAATCCAGCTGGACCACCACCGATAATAGCAATCTTTTGTTCCCAATGATCTAATCTATTAGAAGCAATAACTACTTCAGGAACATAACGTGTTTCTGCTTTTAAATCTTGTTCTGCTAAGAACTTCTTAACTGCATCAATTGAAACTGCTTTGTCAATAGTTCCACGAGTACAAGCTTCTTCACAACGTTTATTACAAATACGACCACAAATTGCTGGTAATGGATTATCTTTCTTAATTAATGCTAAAGCATCTCTATATCTTCCTTCTCCAGCAAGCTTTAAGTAACCTTGAACAGCTACGTGAGCAGGACATGCTGTTTTACAAGGAGCAGTACCTGTTGAATAACAGTTAATTCTATTATTATCACGATAGTTTTCATCGTATTTATCTTTACCCCAACTCATATTGTCAGGTAATTCATGTTTAGGATATACAACTTGGCTACCATCTTTCTTACATAATTTTTGACCAAGTTTAACAGCACCAGCAGGACAATATTCAACACACTTACCACATGCAACACACTTACTAGCGTTAACATGAGCTGTGTAAGCACTTCTTGATAAATTTGGAGTATTGAATAATTGTGATGTTCTTAATGCATTACAAATATTTACGTTACAGTTACAAATACCGAAAATCTTATTTTCACCATCAATATTTGTGATTTGGTGAACAAATCCATTATCTTCAGCAACTTTTAAAATTCTCATTGCTTCTTCGTAACTAATATCATGTCCTTTACCAGTTTCACGGCAATAATCAGCAAAATCACCAACACCGATACACCAGTTATATTGATCATCTGCACAACCTTCATCTAATGCAGCTCTTGAAGCTCTACATGAACATTGACCAACACCAATATGTCCTTCATATTTCTTTAACCAATATGATAAATGTTCTAAGTCTACTGATTTATTTTCCATTGAAATAGCTTTTTCAACTGGGATAACATGCATACCAACACCAGCTCCTCCTGGAGGAACAAGATGTGTAATTCCATCAAGTGGAATAAATGTCATTCTTTCAAAGAATGATGCAAGAGCTGGATGTTCTTCAAGTCTCTTGTTTCTCATTTCCTTTCCATCTGGAGTAACAAACATTTCGTCCATGTTGAATAATTCAGCACTTCCTGGAACAAACATTGGTAATGTATATCTTCTTTCTCCTAATGGAGCAGTTCTTCCATTATGATCATAATGATAACCATAATCATATTCAAGAAGACCAACATAAGCCATATCATCTAATAACTTTTGGAATTTTTCTTTATCTTTTGCTTTTTCTTTGTTCATCTTACAAAGTTGATCAAATGTATAGTGATGTCTTAATTTCATTGTTAAAGCAACATCAGCCATATCATCTGTAACAATTTCAGCAAGTCCCCAATATTCTGGATCTTCTACTTTAACTGTTCCCAATTTGTGGGCAGCAACATCAGTAATCTTCTTTCCTAATTTAACGATTTTTTCATTAGCTACTTTGTCACTCATGTGTGGTGGAATGACTGCTTTAGACATTTCTGGCATATTTTTCTCCTTTAAGTTTGGTTTGACCAAGAAACTGATAAAAAATTAAACAAGAGACCATTATTTTGAAAAATATTTTTTAGAAATTAGCTACAACAAATCATAATTAAATAACTTTAATTTTCTTGAAA
>CAYNBG010000112.1:2707-3953 GCA_964395495.1 uncultured Staphylococcaceae bacterium | reverse complement strand
TAGATGCTATTTTCTTCACTTGCTAATTTAATTTCAATAGCTCCATATTTTCCATTAGAAAGTTCAATAATAGCATCTACTTCTAAATCGGAACTATCTCTATAATGTTTTATTGTCCCATCAATTTTATTAGCATATACGCTTAAATCTCTTACACAAAAATCTTCAAAGAACAACCCAAAAGAATTTAAATCGTTTAATAAGTCATTTGGATTAATTCCTAAGCATGCTGTCGCAATAGATGTATCAACAAAATGATGTGTTGGACTACTTCTAACAACAATTGATGATCTTAAATTAAGATTCCAAGAAGGCATATCATAAATAATAAATAAATCTTTTAATACTTTTTCATAACTATTAAATGTTTCTTCATCTAGTTTACTTCTAATACCAGATTCAATAATTTCTTTAATCATTATACTTTTTTTACAAGATGTAGAAACATTTCTAGCAAATGATTTTAAAATAGTTTTTAATAAATCTATATTTTTATTTTTAAGTAATAAAGTAAAGTCATCATTTTCATCTTCGACTTGAAAAAGTCCTTCGTAGTAATTTTTTGTAACGTTAATTCCATATTCTTTTGAAGCTTTTAAAGATACAGGCCATCCACCTCTACATATTAAATAAGCAATATCTTGTAAAGAGTATTTATTATCTTTTTCGTATATAGTTATAAAATCACTATTATTATTAAATAACTCACTTAAAGAAACTAATCCATTTGATTCACCTGATTCATATAAAGTAAATGGCTTTAACACTAAAGAACTTATTCTTCCTGCTCCTGAATGTAAAATCTTACTACTATCAACTGGTGTTGTACTTCCTGTTATAATATATTTACCAAAAACATATTCATTATCTAAATCATTTTTAATTTGATTCCAAATATCTGGTACCTTTTGCCATTCATCAATTAAATGTGGAGTTTCTCCTTTTAAGGCACTTTTTGGATCCATGGAAGCTAATTTAACATCATTTTCTGTTTTTAATGCTGTAATTGACTTAGCATACTTGTTACACATTGTTGATTTACCACAAAACTTTGGTCCAGTAACTAATACACAACCAGAAGAATTTAATTTAGTTTCTAACACTTTTTCCATCAACCTATTAATATAAACTTCACTCATAACAATTTCCTCAATAAAATAATATAATCTTTTAAAAATTAAATCAATCAAATTCGGTAAAATGTAAACAAAATTTTCGGATAAATGTAAAAGAAGTTTTCGGTAAA
>CAYNBG010000112.1:0-2607 GCA_964395495.1 uncultured Staphylococcaceae bacterium | reverse complement strand
GTAAAAGAAGTTTTCGGTAAAATGTAAACAAAATTTTCGGATAAATGTAAAAGAATTATTTAATTATTGAATACATTAAAATATATAAAAACGAATTATTATATAAATCTATAGGATTCTTTATTAGTTTACCTTTAAATGCTTCAATAGATATATGTCTAGATGATAGAGGTTAAAAAAAGGCGTATTAAACGCCTATTTTTAATAATAATATTTGATTATTTTCTAATACAACCAGATTTAATAGCTGCTTCTTTTACAGCTTTAGCTACATTTTCATGTGCTTTTTTATCAAAAGCATATGGAAGAATATAATCTAATTTTAATTCATCTTCTTTAACTGTTGAAGCAATTGCTAAACTTGCTGCTTTCATCATTTCAAGATTTACATCACTAGCATTAGCATCAATTGCTCCTCTAAATAAACCAGGGAAAACTAATACGTTATTGATTTGGTTAGGATATTGACTTGATCCTGTACCAATGATATACGCTCCAGCTTCTTTAGCATCTTTAGGATCAATTTCAGGAATTGGATTAGCGCATGTAAATAAGATAGGTTTTTCATTCATTGATCTTACCATATCTTTTGTTACACAATTTGCAACACTAACACCAACAAATACATCACTTCCTAACATAGCTTGTGCTAAGCCACCTTTAAGATGTTTTAAATTAGTAACTTTAGCTAATTCTTGTTTAGATGAATTAAGTCTACTATCACCTTCACAGATTATACCTTTTGAGTCACAAACAACTATATTTTTAGCTCCTGCTGATAACAATAATTTAGCAATAGCTACACCTGCTGCTCCAGCTCCATTAATAACAATATTAATATCTTCTATCTTTTTATTAACTAATTTTAAAGCATTAATTAATGCAGCTAATGTAACAATTGCTGTGCCATGTTGATCATCATGGAATACTGGAATATTTAATTCTTCTTTTAATCTTGTTTCAATTTCAAAACATCTAGGTGCAGAAATATCTTCAAGATTAATACCACCAAAACTACCAGATATTAATTTAATAGTTTTAATGATTTCTTCTGTATCTTTACTTTTAATACAAATTGGGAATGCATCAACATCTCCTAAAGCTTTAAATAAAACACATTTACCTTCCATAACAGGCATACCAGCTTCAGGTCCAATATCTCCTAAACCTAATACTGCTGTTCCATCAGTAATAACTGGGACTGTATTCCATCTTCTAGTTAATTTAAATGATTCATCTACATTTTCATGTATTTTTAAGCAAGCTTCAGCAACTCCAGGAGTATACGCTAACGCTAATGCTTCATTGCTTGAAACATCAACTCTTGCTTTAGTTTCAATCTTTCCTCTCCATTCGTAATGTTTTTTAAGTGATTCTTCTTTTACACTCATAATTTACAACCTCTTTTCTACTTTACTTCATTACATTGGGATATATGATACAGAAGCACTAAGTGACATCATGATAAAGATCATACATGTTAGAATAGCACCAAAGTACACATTTCCACTCTTTTTATATAAATATCTATTTACAATAGGTAATACAAACATCATAGGAATTAATGCAAATACCATATTGATAAATAACCACATTTCACTTGTATCGTTACTAGCATAATATCCATAATAGACTGTACCAGTTTTAAAATATACAAAGTAATTAACAACTAATATAAATACTAATCCAATACTATTTGAAATAGCACCAAGTAACATAACTTTCCATTCACTCCATCCTTCTGTAGCCATAGATAAGTTAACTCTAATTGAGTTAGATATATAGAATACAAAGAAGGGAACAAAGTATATTAAGAATGTTACAAGCATTCTGCTATTAAGTGGAGCAGCACTTATTAACATAAATCTAAAGTCTTGATGGAATATTGTATACATCAATTGAATTACTCCATAGAATAAGAAGAATAATACAACTGCAAATCCTATAGACATCAATAAATCTTTCCAATTTACTTTCAATCCTTCAAATCTATACCAAGAAATATATTCATTTCTATTAGTTAATTTATAAACTAAGTTTTCTATTGCTTTAACACCAAATAATAATATTAAACCAATTAAACCATTAACAACCGCCCATAACATAACAGCATTCATCATTCTTGCAGGGAAATAGAATGTATATGTATTACTTGCAGCATCAGGGAACCATTCCATTGTAAGTCTAGCTAAAGGAATATAATCAAGACATGCTATTATTGCAGTTAATACAATAGTTGCCCAGAAAATAGCTTTATCAAACATTGTCTTCTTTCTAGGTTTAGCATTTTTAATATTTTCTTCTCTTTTAACTAAGCTAACATCTTTTCCGCTGTATTGTACTTTTTTAAGAGATTCATAGTCTTTTCTTTTTTCTCTTTCTTCTCTTGCATGCTTGAAGAAAGGAAGAATATCAAGTAAGAAACCTGCTAAAGCAAAGATAAATAAGAATCCACCAACTAAACTAAATCCAGTACAAATTTCTTTAACCATCCAAGTTAATGAAGTATCTTCTAATTTTGTATCCATATCTAATGTTCTTCTAAAGAAATTTAATGTATTAGATATTGATAAAGTATCATACATTTGGAAACAGTGATTAGTTGCT
>CAYNBG010000111.1:0-3958 GCA_964395495.1 uncultured Staphylococcaceae bacterium | reverse complement strand
CATTTGGAAAATTAAAATAAATTAAACTCGAATTAATGCCGATATTTGTAATAATATGTTTATGATCTTTGCTATATGTAAACATATTAGTATTAAATGAATCTATTTCAAATAATGGTTTTTCGTTTGCATAGCCAAAAGGAGCAAAATTCATTAAAATTTCATAATTTTGTAAATTAATTTCATTCAAATTAATAGAAATGCTATTTTTCTTCTCTTCTTTAAAAGTATATTCTTTAGCAAGTTCTTCAAATCTTTTTTTAAATTCTTCTAAAGATGACTCTTTTATTGATAAGCCTCCAGCAAAAGAATGTCCACCACTTGTCATCAATAAATCATTTAATGAATCAAATGCCTTAATTACATTAAATCCATATTTTGATCTAATCGAACCCTTTAAAATACCATCTTCTTTAGATTTAACAAATATTACTGTTGGTTTTTTATATTCTTCCAAATATTTATTAGCTAAAAGTCCACACAAGCCTTCCTTGATGTCTAATAATGCAACAACTGAATATCCTTCATTTTTTATATTTGCATTTAAATAAGCTTCATTAATTAGTTCTTTTCTTTTTAAATTAATACTTTCTATCCAATTAATTCTGTTTAAATATTCATCTTTAGTATCAGTAGTAAAAAATCTAACAATATTAAATAAAGAATTATCAAGCGCAATACGTCCAATAGCGTTAATTTTAGGAATTGCATACATTGATAAGCTTCCTTCTGTTATATTAGTCTTATCTTTTAATAAAAGTAAAATATTCTCATATTTATTCTTATTTAAAGCAACTAATCCAAGACGAACGAGTTCACGATTTTGCTTTTTAAGTTCCATCATATCGCTTAATGTAGAAATCATAGCTAAAGTAAGTAAATATTCATCATTAAATCCTAAAAAAACACGACTAAAATAATAAGTAACTTCGCCTGCACTCATATTAATTTCACTAAATTTTGAAACAGTAGGATGTAGGATAAATTTTGCATTTGGTAAAACTTTTGAAGGTGTATGGTGGTCCATAACAATACATTCCATCCCAATTGAATTTAAATAATCAATTTCATCAACTAATCCTATCCCGTTATCAACACAAATAATTAATTGATATCCTAACGAATGAAATCTATCAATGTTAGCTTTAGTTAAACCATAACCATCGAGTTCACGATTAGGAATGTAATATCCACATTTAAAATTTTTATATTGTTTTAATGTGTTAAAAATTATCGAAGTAGACATAATTCCATCACAATCATAATCACCATAAATCAATATTTTTTTATTTTCATCTATTGATTTTTTTACATAATCACTTGTTTCTTGGATATTTAAAAACTTAAAAGGAGAACCTAATTTTTCAAGATTTGGCTCTTTTAATAATTCGTTATAATCATCATTTGATAGATTATAATATCTTAATAATTTTTCTAAAAAAGTTTCCATATTTAATAAAATAAAGGCGACTTTTAATCGCCTTAAATCTAATCATTAATACCAGTAAATGTTGCTTCTTCTGGTCCTTCATTTTCCGAAGATTTATTTTTCTTTTCCTTCTTTGAAAATTTAATATTCTTTGTTAAATGAGTAAAGCCTTTGTTAAGAGCTTTTTCTGAACTTAATGTTAAATTTTTAATGACAGGAAGAGCAATAATCATTCCTACAAATATTAATATAACTAACATTTTATTAACTGATGAAGCAAATAATAAAGAAATTACAGGGAATCCACAAATTAATGAAGTATATTTAATAAATGCATAATCTACATTATTTGTATATTCATAGCATTCATATCTAGCAGCTAAATCTGTTTTAAATAATTTTCTATTTTCTTTCCATTTTTCTTTTTCACCAACAAAGAATGTTGTAAAGATTAACGAATTAAATACAACAATTAATAATATTCCTAAAGCTATAACAGCACTAACAGAAACATGGATTAAACTAAATATACCTAATGTTGTAAATGATAATGCAGCATTCAATAATAATGATACAATCGCTCTATTAAGACCATATCTAATTAAGAAATAAACAAATATTAAACTTAATGCAATACCGACATACATTAAAGTGTAGTTAATATAACTTGAGTTTTCAATTTCATAAACTTTTTTTACAGAAATTGATTCAGAATTAACATTATTCATACCAACAACATATTCAGCATAACTTGCAAATGCTTCTTGAACATTTGTTTCCTCAAATTTTCCACTTTGAGCATCGCTTCTATAATAAACCTTAGATGTAGTTTCGTCATAAGAACCATCTAATGTAATCATATATGTAACTTCATATTTTGTTGTTTTACCAAGCTTATATGTAAAATAATAATAATCAACATCTAAATTTTTAATTAATTTAGTACCACTTTCATCTTTAGCAAAATGTAAGTCAAAATTTTGTTTAAATTCAGTTACATAATCTTCGGTTTTATTTGATGAACTCGAAGGAAGAACTTGAGTAATATAAACTTGACTTGATTGTTCGTTTGATGGAGTATTAAGCACACTACCATTAATTGAAGAGAATACAATCATCGCAGCAATTGAAGCGATTGTAATTACTCCGCTAATAATTGATGTTGTCAAAACAGTCTTTTTATTTGTCTTATATTTAAATGATTCAAAATATTTAGGTGCTTCATCTTTTGTTAAATCAGGAATTAATTTTTTATCTAATGATAATAATTTTGGTCTATCAGCAACAAATTTAGAATTATATACAAACCAACTCATTCCACGAAGAATCAAACCAACAACAATTAAATTTATAACTGAGCCAATAATTAAATAAATACCAAATGAAGAAATTGCATTAATTGGAATTAAATAAGCAACAAATCCAGCAAGAATTCCAACAACTGAACCATCTAAAGCGATCCAAAAAGCTTTTTTACCACCATCTTGATAAGCTTTTTTAAAATTCTTACCCGAATAAATTTCTTTTTTAGTTTTATAGAACAATGCCATTGATGTAAATAATGAAATAAATGTAACAGCAACGATACCAATAATCGCACCAATATTAAATTCAACACCTAAAACATTAAATAAAGCTAATGTAATAATACCAGTTCCAACTGTAGCAATTGTTCCACCTAATCCATTAATACCAAAATTTAATAAATAAACAAGAAGTAATAATGCGATTCCACACAATGTTGCAATTAATAGTGATGAAAATTCAACATTATTCATAAATACTAAATATTCATAGATTGGTGAAACTGAATTATTCATTGTTGAATTCACATATGTTGAATTTAATAATGTGATTTCATATTCATAAGATGAACTATTAAAAATATTGCACCAAATCAATGATTTCATATATGCATTACTTTGTGTTGTTGATGTAGTTCCATAGTTTCCACCTTCTGACTTAGAACCATTAATTTCATAACCACCAAAATAAATCTTTTTATAATTATCTTCTTTCGATGCATCACTACTATCCCAATCCCAGAAGAAACTACTTGGATCAGTTGCATCAAATTCAAATAAAACATGTTTATAATATTGATCTTTTGCTAAATTATCTGTTTCTTTATTATCTACATAATCTTTAATGGATAATCCTTCAATCCAATCGTTTAAAATATAAATTTTATTTTCTGCAGCTGTTTCTGTTTCTTCAGAATCATCATCAGCATCAAGTCTATTATGATTTAAATCATCTGTATTAGTACTATCATCAGCTTTTGCTTTTTCATATAAAGTTTTAAATTTTTCACCATTATCGCTTAATTCAACAACAACATATGGATAACTATCTTTATATTCAATTGTAGCGCTTCCTGGCATAAAGAATTCGTTTGTTTTATTGCCATTAGTTTTAATAGATGAAGCACTGTTACCAATAGAGACAGGTGTATCTCCATAAGTTGAAGCCATAAATGACCAACTAAATGTTAAATAATCTGTTATATCATCATAGAAGTTATCATTT
>CAYNBG010000110.1:0-3982 GCA_964395495.1 uncultured Staphylococcaceae bacterium | reverse complement strand
ATTTTTTCAAAAGAATCAAAAGTATATGAATGTGCTAAAAACGTTGCTTATATTTATAAGGAATATATGGATAATAAAAGTACACAACTTATTTTTTGTGATGTTTCAACACCTAAAAAAGAGTTTAATATCTACGATGAGTTAAAAAGATTACTGATAAAAAATGGGGTTAAAGACGAAGAAATAGCTTATGTTCATAGCGCTAAAAATGAAAAAGAATTAGAGAAACTTTTTAAAAATGTAAGAGAAGGCGTTGTTAGAGTATTGATTGGTTCAACATTTAAAGTCGGGATAGGAGTTAATGTTCAAGATAAGTTGATTGCTTTACATCATATTGATGTCCCTTGGAGACCAAGTGATATGACTCAAAGAGAAGGTAGAATATTAAGACAAGGAAATACAAATAAAGAAGTTAAAATTTATAGATATATAACAAAAGATAGCTTTGATGCGTATTCATGGCAATTGTTAGAAACTAAGCAAAAAATTATTAGTGATATATTGTCAGGAAGTTTAACGAAAAATACGAGCGACGATATTGAAGATACTGTTTTAAAATATGGTGAAGTTAAAGCTTTAGCTATTGGTAATCCTGATATAAAGAAAAAGGTTGAATTGACAAATGAATTGAATAGACTTTCAATTTTAGAAAGAAAATACGAAGAAGAATATGAATATAATAATATTGAGTTGCAGCAACTTCCTATTAAAATTCAAGAACATTTAAATTTATGTGAATGTATTAAAAAAGACAAAGCTTATTATAGTGAGTATTGTTCAATTGAAAAGAAGAATAGCAAAACTAATGAAGAAATTGCTGAATTTAGAAAAGACTTTAAGGAGAAATTGCAAAACAAACTTAATTTCAATATTTTAAAAGATAAGGACGAACATTTTGATTACTATAAAGGCTTTGAAATAATTTTACCAGCTAATATGGTAAAAGATTATAAATTTGTTTATATCAAATCAAGTAATAAAAACAGTGCTATTAAAAATCTGGGTAGTGAATATAAATATAAACTTGATTTAGGTGAATCCTCTACTGGTAACCTTTCAAGAATTGATAACTTTTTAGAGGGATTCGAAGATAAAATTAAAAAAGAAGAGGAAAGTATTGATAAATTAAAAAGTAAAATAGATTTAATAAAACAACAACTTTCTACAAAAAATTCATATAAAGACGAAATAGAATGTTTGATTAAAGAGATTGCTGCTATTGATAAAAAATTAGGAATAATTATATAGGAGAGAATATGGAAGAAATTAAAGTAAGTAATGTATCAGTTATTAGTGTTGATGACATGGTTAAGCAGTTGTCTACAAGTTATTCAAAGTTGATAAATAATAATATTCCTGTAAAGACAATGCCATCTGTTATGCTTTGGTCGGCCCCAGGTTTAGGAAAGTCGCAGGGTGTAAGAGAAATAGCAAAAGAGATTGAAATTAATACAGGGAAAAAGGTTGTTGTTACTGATGTAAGATTATTATTATTTAACCCAATTGATTTAAGAGGTATTCCTACGAGCAATGTCGATAAAACATTAGCTATTTGGTTAAAACCTCAAATATTTCAAATGGATGAATCAAATGATGTTGTAAACATTTTATTTCTTGATGAAATATCGGCTGCTCCTCAATCGGTTCAAGCGGCTGCATATCAAATTACATTGGATAGAGTAATTGGTGAACATAAATTACCTGAAAATTGTATTGTTATAGCGGCAGGTAATAGAGTAACTGATAAATCAGTAGCATATAAGATGCCAAAAGCTTTAGCTAATCGTTTGTTGCATATTGAGATTGAAAGCAATTTTGATTCTTGGGAAAGGTGGGCTATATCAAAAGGAATTAATGAAAAAGTAATTGGTTTTTTATCATTTGACAAGAATGCTTTAATGACTTTTAATACAAGTAATGATGATTTAGCATTTGCTACACCTAGATCTTGGGAAATGGTATCAAATATATTAAATAACATTAATGATAATGTAATGAAGTTTTTGATTTAATTGTTGGTCTTATTGGGCTCAATATTGCTAGTGAATTTAGAAGATATTGTGCTTTATATAAAGAGTTACCTTCAATTGAAGATATTTTTAATGGGATTGAATTTAAAGTACCTTCAAAACCAGATGCTAAATATGCATTAATTTCTTCGATGGTAAAATATGCTAGAAGCCATAAGTATGATATTGATAAAATTAAAAATTCTATTGTCTATTTAACGAGTCAGAATTTTACTCCAGAATATTCAATATTTGCCATAAGAGAATATTTATATTTAGATAAAGATTATAGAGAATTTTTACTTAAAATTCCTGAGTTTAATAGATGGATTGGTGATAAGGGACAATTGCTAAATGGATTATTCTAATAATAAATTAAGAGAATATTCTTTAAAAATATTAAAATCTAGAACTAGAGTTTTATTAAATAATGGCTTTTACGGCATTTTGCTATTAAATGTAAAACTTAAAATTAATAGTGAAGTTAAAACAATATGTACAGACGGGGAATGCATTTACTTTCCTCCTACTTTTTTAGATAAAACAAATGATGAAGATATGGATTTTGCTTTAATGCACGAAATACTACATATAGCATTAAAACATGTTTATAGAGGTAAAGGTAAAGATAAAAAATATTTTAATTTAGCATGTGATATTGTTGTAAATTCTAATATTTTACATGATTCAAATTTTAGTAAAAAATTTTATGATAATAAGATTTATCCTCAATTAACTCCTGATAATGATGAAGGATACAAATATACAACAGAAGAATTATATGAAATGCTATATAAAGCTTCAAAACCCAAAGATAAAGATGATGACGGTATAAAAGTAAAGATAGATTTAAAAAAAGATGAAAAAGAAGAATATTCTGAAAGCGACGATAGTTTTAAAAAGAATGATGATGAACAAAAAAAGTATGAATCAAATAATAATGCAAAAAACAATTTTAATGATAAAGAACAAGTTAACTCATCTAATAAATCTAATTATAGTGAGGAAAAACAAAGTAATGGAGTAAATGAAGATAAGAAAGAAAAAAATAAGTTAGATAATGATTCGATTAGAGACAATAAAGAGCCTTCTTGTGACTCAAATAGAAATAGCGAATTTGGTACAAATCAATCACAAAACGAACAGTCTATCTCAAATGGTTCAACTGATAAAGATAATAATATTGATAATAATGAAAGTGAATGTATGGATAATGGATTTGATAGTCATGAATTTTGGAAAGAAGAACTAACAAAAGATGATAAAAATGATGATTTAGAACGGACAAATAATCTTTTAAACGCAACTGAATATTTTTTAAAGCAAGATAAGTCATCAGATAAAGCGGGAAAAATTCCAATGTGTATATTAAGATTGTATAAAGAAATAACGAACTCTCAACTTGATTGGCGAAAATTGCTTAATGATTTTATTTTTGAAGAAATTAATGATTATTCATTTATGCCTCCTGATAGAAGATTTGATGATAGTCCATTTTATTTACCTGATTTCAATGAAAAAGATTTTACAGTTAAAAATGTTTTATTTATGATTGATACATCAGGTTCTATGTCTACTGAAGAAATAACATATGCTTATTCTGAGATCGTTGGTGCTATCAATCAGTTTGATGGGAAGTTAAGCGGTTGGCTAGGCTTTTTTGATGCTAAGGTTGTTGATCCGATTCCGTTTGAAAGTGTTGATGATGTTAAAAAAATAATGCCTTGTGGTGGTGGAGGAACTTCATTTTCAAAGGTTTTTGAGTATATTAAAAATAATTTTGAAAAGCTTAAGCCAAGTTATATAATTATTTTAACAGATGGATTTGATGTAATACCTAGCAAAGAAGTGGCAATGGGAATTCCAGTTTTATGGATTATTAATAATGATTTTGTTACTCCTGAATGGGGTAAAATAGCAAGAATCAAAGTTAACAATGGAGAAATGAATGATGGAAAATGATATTAGTTCAA
>CAYNBG010000109.1:0-3982 GCA_964395495.1 uncultured Staphylococcaceae bacterium | reverse complement strand
TAATAATTTAGCACAATGTTCACCGCTACGAACACATATGCCTTTACTATTTAAATAACTAGCTTCATCTTGAGGAAATACTCCTTTTACATTAATAGTAATAATTCCTGAATCAGCATTTTCATTATAAATAATTAAATTATCTAAAGTTTTTAATTTAGAAATGGCATAATCCCTTAATTCTTTTTCATAATTAAATATATTTTCCATACCTAAATTATTTAAATAATCAATAGCTGCACCTAATCCATAAATTCCTTCCAAATTCATTGTACCAGCTTCAAATTTTGCTGGAGGAGCTAAAAATGCAACATTTCCACACATATCAAAACGAGCATTATCACCTCCACCGCTCATTAAAGGATCCATAGTTTTTAATATGTCAAATTTTCCATATAAAATTCCTATCCCTGTAGGTCCAACCATTTTATGTCCGCTAAAAGATAAGAAATCACAATCTAAATCTTCTACATCAGTTGGCATATGAGGCACTGATTGAGCACCATCACAAATTACAACAGCACCATATTCATGAGCTATTTTACATATTTCTTTAACAGGAGTAATAAATCCTAAAACATTTGTTATTAAAGCAATTGAAACAACTTTAACATGTTCATTCATTACTTTTTTAAAGTTTTCTATCGTCAATTTTCCTTCGCTTGTTAAAGGAATATATCTTATCTTTGCCTTTGTTAATTCAGAAACTTTAAACCAAGGAAGGACATTACTAGCATGTTCAGCTTCTGTTAATAATATTTCATCACCTTCTTTTAAAAATTTAAATCCATAGCCAAAAGCAATCATATTTAAGCTCATACTAGTTCCGCTTGTAAATACAACTTCTTCTTTTTTTGAATTAATAAATTTAGCAACTTTTTCTCTAACTTCATCAACTTTTTTATCAACTTTAAAAGCTAAATCATAGTCTCCTCTATGAGAATTTGCATTTTCATTAAAATAATATTCGTTACATGCATCTATAACACATTGTGGTTTAAATGTAGTAGCAGCATTATCTAAATAAATTAAATCGTGTCCTTGTTGAGTTTTTTTATTCAACATTGGAAAATCTTTTCTTATCTTTTTTACATCAAACATATTAAAAAGTTCTCCCTATAAATTTATCTATATATTCTTTAACTTCATCATTAAAATAAGCTTTAATAGGAGTAATATAACCTAAAACAATTAATTTTCTAACCGTCTCTATATCAAGACCTCTACTCATTAAATAGTATAAATGTTCTTCATTTATTGATCCTATAGAACAAGCATGATTAGCTTTAATATCATCGCATTCAATCTTTAAAATAGGAGAAGCAATTCCTCTACTTTCTTTATCAAATAATATGATTTTAGCATCTTGACTAGCTCTAGATTTAACTGCATTTTTAGGAATATAAGAATCACCTTTAATGGATATTTCACTATTTTTTAAGCTAACACCAAAAGCTTTTAAATTAGATTCTGTGTTAACATTAAAATGATTAAAATTACAAACATAATATTTCTTAAATCTATCATTACTTACTGCTGAAAAAATAACTTCACCTTTACTTTCTTCACCAAGTAAATCAACTTTTGAATTAAATGTTGTATTGCTATTAGCAAAATCTCCAAAAACACATTCAAATGTTGCTTCTTTTTTACATTTTACATCTAGATTGATATTGTTATCTACTCCATCTATTATTAATAATAACTTTAAATATGCTCCATCATTAACATTTATTAATACATTAGAAGAAATATCACTTAAATATAAAGTTATATTTTGATTTTTTTGTATATTAAAAATATGGTCATAATTTTCATTCTTTAAAGAAACTTTATGTTCACCATCACTATCAAAAACTATATGATTTCTTACTTCTTTTACACTATTTTCCATTCTTTAAAACTTCTTTTGTTGCACATGAACCAATACTAACCTTATTCATTGATTCGTCTTTTTTAAATTCAACATTTAAATCTTTTTTAAGCCATTCATAGCCTTCTTTATCTATCTTTTTAACTAAACTAGAATCACCTTCAAGAACAATCTTACCATCTATTAAAATACATATTCTATCTGGCTTAATTAAATCAAATAATCTTGCATAATGAGAAATAACAATAAAACCGGTACCAATTTCTTTTTGTTCACTTATAGATTTAGCAACTAAGTTGATAGCATCAATATCAAGACCACTATCAATTTCATCAAGCATAGCAAATTTAGGGTTTAATAATTTCATTTGAAGCATTTCATTTCTTTTTCTTTCACCACCACTAAATCCATCATTTAAGCCTCTATTTACGAATTCAAATGGTAATTCTACATTTTTACATTCAACTTCTAATGCTTTATAAAATTTGTATAAACTAACTTTATTTTCGCTTCTAGCATTTAATGCAGCTTTGTAAAAATCAGCAGAAATAACACCAGGAATTTCAACAGGATTTTGAAATCCTAAAAATACCCCAGACTTACTTCTTTCATCTACAGACATTGAAAGCAAATCCTTGCCATCAAGTAAAATTTCTCCTTCAGTAACAACATATTTAGGATTTCCCATAATAGCAGCAAACAATGTCGACTTACCATTTCCATTAGGACCAAGCAAACCGATAATTTCTCCGCTATGAATGGTTAAATTTACGCCCTTTAAAATTTCCTTATTTTCTACACTAACATGTAAGTTCTTGATATCTAATACACTCATAATCTTCTTCTTTCTTGTAAATAATATATCAAAATCATTCTCTACGCAAAGAATATAATAATAATTTTTAAATTATTACATTAAAACTAATAAAAATAGGTATTTTTTGTTGTCTTATTAATATTATATTAATAATTCTATTTTTTTAGTTGTTTTAATTTATACTTTAGTATAAAATATAAAACGCATTCTATAACGAAAGGAATATTTATTTATGAAGAAATTTAAAATGGGTATGGTATTTGGTTTAAGTGCATTAACCGTAATGAGTGTTGCAAGTTGTAACATTACATCCAAAGACGATTTTGTACTTAGCTATAAAGTTACTACCAGTTCAGGTGAAACTAAACAAGTCACTATTGATGCTCAAGATGTTTATGAAAGATATTTAAAGACAAGCCCAAAAGATCACGCTAAAGCATATTATGATGCTATATACGATGTTGCTGTTAGAGTTGCTTTCCAAAATGGTGGTGTTTTAAATAAATATAAAGACGAGGTAACAACTAGCACAAAAACAAAAATCGCTAACTTAAAAAAGGAAGCTGATAAAAACAATCAAAAATGGGAAGATTATCTTGCTACACTTTCTTATTATGATGATTCTTTATCCGATGCTGATAATGAAAAATTGCTTTATGCTGATGAAGAATTAAAAATTATGAAAGAAAAAGTTTCAACAGAATTTAGCGATCAATTCAATGAATGGAACGAAAGCAAAGTTGATTCTAGTGATTTAGATAATCAAAAGAAATATAATCAACTTTGGGGTGAAGATGGTTACTTAAATGTTAATATGCCATATGCTGTAAGACATATCCTTGTTAAAGCTGGTGACTCATCAGATAACTTTACATCAAGCAAAATTACAAGTGATCAAGTAACAAAGTTACACCGTGTTTTTGAAAGATTAGTAACATCAAATTCTGATACAAATACATTTGGTTCTATCGCTCATGATGAATCCGAAGATACAGGAAGCACCGAAAGAAATGGTGTTTATATGATGGGTACAAAAACAAGTTTTGTTAATGAATTTAAGCTTGGTTTATATACATATGAATCTATTTTAAACACTGAAACAAAAGCAAAATATGAAGCTTTTATAGATGCTCAAAGCGATGATTATATTGGATTTGGCGGAACCTCAGAAGCTAAAGACAAAGTTGAAGAAATCGGAGCTAATTATATTCCTTATGAAGCTGTAGAAAAATTATATGAATATAGAGATTTAGAATCTGTTAACGGTAAAAAGGTTAATGAAGGAAATGAAA
>CAYNBG010000108.1:0-3984 GCA_964395495.1 uncultured Staphylococcaceae bacterium | reverse complement strand
ACTAAATTTTCATTATTAGATAATATACACTCAAATAAAAAATTTATTGAATCAAAAAGCAAACAAGACAATTTTAATATATTAAGTGATGAATGCTTTAAATTTTATTTAGGCTAATAAATATGAAGAAGAGGATACACTAAATATCCTCTTAATTTTTATATATACTTACTTCGTATAATCTCTATTATGTTAAATTTTTAAATAAAAAACATCGACACAATCGAATAAATCAAATCCAATAATAAATTTATTAATAAATATTGATGTTATATAAAACCTTGGTTTTCCACAAATTTATATACTAATTAAATACTAATTATTTACTAATTTAATATCGCACTTAAATTTAAATATAAAAAAAGATTGTAATATTACACAAATTACAATCTTTAAAATTTATAAACTATTTAAGAATTTCACTAATTGGTTCACCAATCATTGATATATCTTTCTTTAAATTAAAATTATTTAAAATTGTGCTTCCAATATCTCCAAATGAATTTCTTTCTTGTAAATAACGCCCATCTTTAATAGATTTAGAATAAACCAATAAAGGAACTTGTTCACGAGTATGATCTGTTCCCTTCCAAGTTGGATCATTACCATGATCTGCAGTAATCATTAACAAATCATCATCACGCATTACATCAATAAAATCTTTTAACTTTAAATCAAAATCTTCAATAGCTTTGCCATAGCCTATAGCATTTCTTCTATGACCATATTCGCTATCAAATTCAACTAAATTGACAAAGCAAAATCCTTCTTTAAAGTCTTTATTTTTAGCAATCGCTATAGTTTTATCCATTCCATCATTATTTGAAACTGTATGAACTGTTTCTGTAACGCCAACTCCGTTAAAAATATCATTAATTTTTCCAACACAGCTTACTGTATAACCATTTTCCTTTAAAATATCCATTGCTGTTATGCCACTTGGAGAAATTGTATAATCATGTCTATTACTTGTACGCTTAAATTCACCTTTTTTCTTTCCAATAAATGGTCTTGCAATAACTCTTCCAACAAACCATTCAGGTTTCATACATAATTTTCTAGCAATTTCACAGCATCTATAAAGTTCATCAAGTCCTGTTGTTTCTTCAGATGCACAGATTTGAAGTACAGAATCACTTGATGTATAGACAATTAAACTATTATCTCTAATTTGTTCTTCGCCTAAATCATCTAAAATAACTGTTCCACTTGATGCGTAATTTCCAATAATTTTATGTCCAGTTTGTTTTTCAAGCTCATTTATTAATTCTTTTGGAAATCCTGTATCTGTAAATGTTTTAAATGGTTTTGTTGTTAAAATGCCCATCATTTCCCAATGTCCAGTCATAGTATCTTTACCATTACTAGCTTCATTTAATTTTATCGTATAGCTATTTTTATGTTCAACTTTTGAAATATTTTTTAAATCATCCAAGTCTGCAATACCAAGTTTTTCCATATTAGGTATATTTAGTTTTTCAAAATTTTCACTAATATGCTTAAACGTATTAGCACCAACATCATTCACTTCTTTATTTTGAAAGAATTTTTCTTGATCTTTTGCATGACCAATTCCTAAACTATCCATAACAATAACAAATATTCTTTTATATTTCATATAAATTCCTCCAAACTATCTAAATTATAAATTATTTCTTAGTCCAATACAAATCATAAGAATTAATTATTTTTTCATTTGTTAAATGAGTATAAATTTGCGTTGTTTCTATATTAGTATGACCTAATAATTCTTGAACAGCTCTTAAATCTGCACCATTTTCTAACAAATGCGTAGCAAAAGAATGTCTTAAACTATGTGGATGAATTTCTTTTTCAATTCCAGCAATCTTAGCATATTTTCTTAAAGATACAAAAAACGATTGTCTTGTCAATTTCTTTCCTTTTGAATTCAAAAACACATATTGTTTATCTTCGATAAATTTAAGTTTATTTCTAAAGTTATTAATGTACATTAGTAAATAATTTAAAGATGATTCACGAATAGGTATGCTTCTTTGTTTTTTACCCTTTCCGATTACTGTAATTATTCTTTCACTAGTATTTACTTGTTTTATCTTTAAACCAATTAATTCAGAAACTCTAAGACCAGTTGAATACATAACTTCAATCATCGCCTTATCTTTCATTCCATTATATTTTGTTAAATCTGGAGCATCCAATAATCTATTTACTTCATTTTTTGTTAAATAAACAGGTAATTTTTTACTTCTTTTTGGCATTTCTACATCTTGAATTAGATTTTTAGTTATTTTTTCAGATTCCAAAAACAAATAAAACATCTTCAAAAAAGAAACTCTACGAGCTAAAGTTGAGGCATTTAAGCCTTCAATTGATTGATTAAAACTAAATTCATCTAAATCAGTTATTTTCAAATCATTAGTGTCTTTATAATCAGGAAATATACTTTTAAATTTCTTAAAATCTTCTTTATAATCAATAATTGTTGTATTAGTAAGATTTTTTTCAAATAAACAATATTGTAAAAAAGATGAAAATGCCTCATTTAGTTCCATATTTATTCCTCTTTTTTAATTCTGTACCAACAAAAAATATATCCTTATTAGCTTCTCTATTCAATTCTTGAGCAAGCAATTTTGCTTTGTTTTCATTTTCAAATCTACCCATATTATCAAAATTCATTTGAATTGGTTTTGTTGATTTATCCTCTAAATTTTTTACGGATATCCCAGCCATCCTCAACAAGCTTCCATCATATGTATTTTTAACTAATTTTTCTATTTCTTTCTTCAAAACATTGCCATCATCGATATATTCATCAAAACTTTTAGCACACGTTTTAGTTTTAAATTCGCTAGTATGACCACCAGTTTTATAAGTTACTTGAATGGTTTTACACATTTTCTTTTTTTCTTTCATTTCACTAATTACATCATCTGATAGCTCTAAAATGAAAGGTAAAATAAAATCTATATCATTACTATCTTCTTCAAAGGTTGAAGTCCTGCCTATTGATTTAGGGTCGAATTCTCCTAAAAATAAACTATCATTGCTGTTTCCTTCTAAACAAGCGATGATATCATCTTCAAAATTTCCTAAAATTTCATTAATTTTTTTATCATCTTTATTATTTTTTAAACGATAATAAAGATCTCCAATTGTTTTTATACCTATTTCGTTTAACTTTGGATAAGTTTTATTTCCTATTCCAAAATAAGACTTTATAGGCAATGGAAAAATTATATTTTTAATATCTCTATTTCTAATTATTGTAATACCCATTGGTTTTTTAATATCACTACCCATTTTTGCTAAAAATTTAGTAGATGCAACACCAATTGAACAATATAAGCCAGTTTTTTTAAAAAGTTCATCTTGAATTCTTTTTAAATATGCCATTATATCGTTATTTCCATATTTTCTATAAGTATCAGTAACATCAGCATAACATTCATCGATTGAGGCTTGTTCGACATAAGGAGTAAAACTTCTTACATGATGAATAAACTCTTTAGATAATAATTCATAAAATTTAAAATCACATGGCTTTATAATTAAATTTTTACATAACATTTTTGCTTGAAACATCGGCATTCCAGAATGTATCCCATATTCTCTAGCCTTATATGAGCAAGTTGAAACAATACCTGATCTACCATCATTTCCAATAGCTACAGGCTTCCCTATTAAAAAAGGATCTTTTATTTCTTCAGCTCTTGCAAAGAATGCATTTAAATCAATATGTAAAATTATTTTGCTCATATAATAACCATAAAACAACTAATTTTATACTAATAATAAACTATTAATTAACTTTTCTTTATATTTTCCACTTTTTCTTTAGCTTCTTTAATTATATTTTCCAATTCCTTTATTAAAGCATTTGCTTCTTCATATTTTTTTACAGATTCTTCTAAAGATAAATTATTATTTTCTAATTCCGACGAAATTTCTTCCACCTTTTTTAACTTTTCTTCAAAAGATAATTTATTTTTCTCTGCCATA
>CAYNBG010000107.1:0-4024 GCA_964395495.1 uncultured Staphylococcaceae bacterium | reverse complement strand
AGCAGAAAAGACAACTACTAAATTAATTGATTATAAAGCTGATAATTTATATTTAGATGGAAATTATTTATATTTTACAAATGAAAATAGTGGTGATACAAAAGGATATATTTATAAGTTAAATCTTACAAATAATACTACAAGTTTAGTATTGAGTGCTAAAGTACATGAATATACGATTTATAATGGTAAATTATATTGCGTTGTAAACGGAACTTTAAATGATTATATTGGATATATATCTTTAAGTGGTAATAGTACTACACCAACAAAAATAACTAATGCAAGTGGTGAATTTTTAACTAGAAAAGGTAATTATTTATACTATAACTATACAGATTTATATTCAGTAGTTGATCAAACTAAGTTAGGTATTTATAGAATTGATTTATCTACAAATTTAGATACTAAAGTTTTAGATATTGATGGTATTAATGGATTTGATGTAGATAGTAATGGCAACATATATTACATTGATTCTTCAAATTTACATTTATATAAATACGATGTTAATAATAAAACAAAAGTAGATTATTTAAGTAATTTTGTTATTCCTGAGGAGACTCCTTTAAATTTAGGTGGAAAAAATGTTTTATATGATAATAAACTTTATTATTTAGATATGTATAATGATAAACATTTATTTTGTTATGATACAAAAACAGGTAAAAAATATGAATTAACCGATAATAAAGTAATGGATTTTACTATTCAAGATGATAAATTATATTTCAATCAAGTATCAATGTTAACTAATAACGATTTATTTGTTTTAGATTTAACTTTATCTAATGAAGCAAGTGAATTATCTAGTAATGATGTTAGGGATATGATTTTTGATGGAGATTATATTTATGGTGTTCATTATAATTGGGCTGGTGTAGCTGGTGGCATGTTTAGAATGAATAAAGATGGTTCTAATTATGTTAAATTTTCTGATGTTAATGGTGCTAAAAATTTAATTATTAAAGATGATAAGTTATATTATATTAATAAAGAAACAGCACAAGATAATGGTAATATTGAATATATTACACTTAGTGATATTGATACATTAGTTGATGATAATAAATTAAGTGGAACTAATTTATCTTCTAATATTAGTAATGTAAAAGAATTTATTATAGAAAATAATAATATTTACTATATCTATAACGGAACAGTGGAAAATTCTATAAGAAGAACTTCTTTTTCTGCTTTAGATACAAATGGTAATATAGAAGAAGGAACAAAAATTGCATCTTCAGCAACAAATCCTAATACAATTATTTCTTATGGAAATTATATTTATTATTATTCACACCCAATGACAATATCGATTTCTAAATCTGGAATTTATAGGGTTAGAAAGGATGCTACTGAAGACAAGACATATGAATTGTTATTAGGATATGATAATAAGTATTATGCTTCTAATTTAGTAATTGATGAACAAGGAAAATATATGTATTTCTTTAATTATATTGTTAAATTAACATTAGGTGATGCCCATACATATAGATTTGATTTATCTTCTAAAGAAGTTAAAAAGATAGCTTAATATGAATTTAGAATATAAAAGAACAAGACAAAATATTCCTGAAAGTGAGTTATTTGGTTATAAATTTGATCATACAGAGAGATAAAAGGTGCTAAAGCATCTCATTATACTGAATATGTTTATTCAAGAGATAAAGATATGCCCAAATATAATGAAATAGTTGCTTTAGAAAAAGAATTTTACGAATTAAAAAGAAGTAAAAAATACTATAATCCAACTAGCCCTTCTATATGCATTATTTTGTTTTTATTATTTATAATACCAATGTTTATTTATATATTTTATAAATCAACTCAAAAATCAAAGATTGAAGAATATAATTCAGAAATAGACAGAAAATTAAGCGAAATTAAATACAAATATTATCATTTAGTTCATTAACTTTATAAGGATAGTGAAAACTATCCTTTATTTTTATATAATTTATCCATATGAAAAGAAGCGGAAAGATTACATTAATAGTTATAGGCTCTATTTTAGGTGCTACTATTTTAACTATAGCTGGAGTATACACATATTTAAAATTATACGATGCTCCTACTCAAGTTGATAAAATAGAAAATGATACAGGATTAGTTAAAGCACATAATAGAGGTTTATATGATAAAGATGGAAATAGACTTAAACTAAAAGGAGTTAACGCTGGTAATGTTCTTCTTCAAGAAGGATGGATGTCTCCATTTGCTAATGAACCTATTAAGAATGAAGATGGTACATATAAAAAAGATAATGATAATAATCTTCAATATAATGAATATGCTCAAGAAACATTTTTAAATGATTTAAAGAGTAATCCAAATTTAAAAGATAAAGAAGAAGAGTTAAAAGAATATTATTATAAGTCTTTTTTTAGTGAGAATGATTTTAAGATTATTAAAGAAGAATTAGGTTTAAATACGATTAGATTACCATTTTATTGGAGAAATATATTAAATGATGATTTTTCAAGAAAAGAAGAAAGTGTAGCTTTTTCTTATTTAGATTGGTTTTTAACTAATTGCAAAAATAATGAATTATATTGCGTTTTAGATCTTCATGGAGTTCCAGGAAGTCAAAATGCTTTTGAACATAGTGGTTATTTAGTCGATGAACCTGGCTTTTGGGATAATGAAGAATATATAAATACTGCTATAGATATTTGGGATTATGTAAGTAATTACTATACAAATAAAAAAAGTGATTTAGGAAAATATATAGCTACATATGATGTTCTTAATGAACCAGATGATAAGAAGAATAATTCAAAAAGTGATAGATGTATTAAATTTTATGATAGAATTTATAAAACTATAAGAGCTAATAACGATAATCATGTCATAACTTTTGAAGGCATTTGGACATTTGCTAAATTACCTAATCCAAATGATTACAAGTGGGAAAACGTAATGTATTCTTATCATTTTTACAATTGGAAACATGATATTATTAGCACAGAAGTATTTAAATTATATGAGATGATTTATAACATAGGAAGAGATTATAATGTACCTACTTTTGTTGGTGAATTTACTGGATTTGATGATATGGAGGCTTGGAAAGATACTATTATTCATTGGTATGATGATTATGAATATAATTGGACTATATGGAGCTATAAAACAACTGTAACTGGATGGTGGACTTCTTCTTGGGGAGTATATACAAATACAATGAATTTAGATACATCTAAAGAGGAAACTAAAGTATTAGTTAAAACATGTAGTGAAGAAGAGTTTAAAAAAGCTTGTGATGATTGTAAAACTTCAAATTGTAAAACTGGTACATTATATAATTTTTTAAAAGAATATAAAGAAACTAATAATAAATAATTTTATTAAACTTTTATTTTTAAATGACTTGCTTTAAACTTTATTTAGGTAAGGTTATTATTTTGAAAGTTTGTTTTAATTGTAAAAAAGAAGTAGAAGATAAAGCAAAGTTTTGTCCTAATTGTGGCAAATATATTTTTAATGAAATAAATAATGAAGAAGAAACATACTGTCCTAAATGTTTTAAAATAGTAAATGATAGACAAATTAGTTATTGTCCTAATTGCGGGAACAAACTTATAAAAAATGATAAAAATGAAGTTATAAATAAAAAAGATGTAGGAAATAATGGTGTTTTTAATAAAATTGATTATATTAAAAGTAGTGGAAACTATAATTCTTTTGTATATATCAATAAAGCGTTATTAAATAAAACATATCTTTTATCTTTTTTAGAAAGTATATCTATATTACTTTTATATGTTTTAATAGCAACCATACCATTTACATATAATGGTGTTAAAAATTTTAATTTTATTGATTTAATGCCGCTAATACTAGCCCATGATGGAGGATTTATCGTGTATTTAATATATTTTATGATTACATGTTTAGTACTATTTTATGGAATATTTATAATACCATCATTTATTATTTGTTTATCTGATTTTTCTAAACCTGAAAATAACTATATTAAAGACTATTTAAACTTAACTAACACTAAATTATTGGATAA
>CAYNBG010000106.1:0-4071 GCA_964395495.1 uncultured Staphylococcaceae bacterium | reverse complement strand
CTTGAGAAAAATAAGTAAAGTATATTTCACTATTTACGCATAAATCCTTTGTATATTCATGAATTAACTTAACAACTTTATTTTCTAACACTTTAACTTTTAAAGGAGCATCAACTTTAACAATTATATTCCAAGTATTTTGTTCTACACCATTATGAACCAAAAGTCCTTCTGGAGCAAAAAAATTAATTTCATCTTCACTTACTTCATAAATATCAGCTAATTTTTCTGTTAAATTTTTACTTACTTGTCTTAATAAATATGGATCTAATCCGAGCATTGTTATAGTAATCATAAATCACCTCTTAATAATAATCTAAGATTATTATATCTTGTTTCGCTTCAATATTAAATTAAATATTTATATATTTAATATTTTCTTAATAAAATTTTATAAAATTTCAAAAGACAAATTTAAATGACTATCTTTTTTACTAGTTTCAATTATTCCCCATATTAATTCTTCTAAGTCTTTTTTACTCTTACTTTTAATTGTTATTGATGTAGTAAAAAATCCATTTAGTTTAATATCTTTATAAACATAATTTGAAAATAACACTATTAAATCTTCATTATTTTCTTTAATTACATCTTTTAGTAAATTTGCTTTAGATAAGCAATAATCTTGTTTTTTTGATGAAATATTGATTTGTAAAATATTAAAAAATGGAGGATATTTAAATGATTTTCTCCTTACTATTTCTTCATCATAAAAACTTTTATAATCTAAATTAGTAGCACATTTAATTGAAAAATTGTTGATTTCGCTAGTTTGAATTATAGCTTCACCTTCTTTAATATTTCTACCGCTTCTTCCAATCGCTTGATAGATTAAAGAAAAACAATTAAAACTTGATTTATAACTTGGAAAATTTAAAAATGTATCTGCATTTAAAATTCCTACCAATGTAACATTTTTAAAATCATGACCTTTGCAAACCATTTGAGTTCCAATCAAAACATTACATTCTTGTTTATCGAATTTAGATAAAATTTCGCTAATTTTTAGATCATCTTTAACTCTATCTCCGTCTAAAACTAAATAATTTATATTGAATATTTTTTTAAACTCTTCTTCTACTTTTTCAATACCAAAACCATTAAAACCAAAATATTTACCATTACATTCAGGACATGTATTAGGTTTTTTAATCTTATAATTGCATCTATGACATCTTAAAGTATCATCTTCTTTATGATAAAAAAGAGGTGTATTACAAGTTGGACATTTAAATGTATGTCCACATTCTCTACAATAATAACTTCTTGCATATCCCTTATTGTTTATTAATAAAATAACTTGTTCGTTTTTTAAAATTCTATCTTTTATTGCTTTGATTAATGGTAAAGAAAATATCGTTGAATATGTAAATAATTTATATTCACATCTATTTACAATATAAGTTTTTGGCATTTTGGCATTATTATATCTATTTGTTAAATTAACTAACTTATAATATCCTTTTTTAGCTTTTGTCATTGTTTCAATAGAGGGCGTTGCACTTCCTAAAACAACTTTAGCGTTATGTTCTTTAGCTCTTAATAATGCTACATCATGAGCAAGATAAGGAAGATCGCTAGTCTGCTTATAACTTTCATCATGTTCTTCATCAATACAAATTAATCCTATATTTGATAATGGGGCAAATATTGAACTTCTAGTACCTATAACAATTTTTGTTTTACCATTTTTTATTTTTCTATATTCATCATATCTTTCTAAATCACTTAATCCACTATGTAAAATACCTATTATTTCATTATCAAAATAAGACAAAAATCTGGATATCATTAATGGTGTTAAACCAATCTCAGGAACTAAAATCAATACTGTTTTATTTAATTTTAAAACTTCTTCGACTAAGCGAATATAAATTTCAGTTTTACCACTTCCAGTAACTCCATTTAATAAATAAACCATTTCTTCACTGTTTAATATAGTATTAAAAGCTTCTTGCTGTTCATCAGTTAATAATATTTTATCTTCATAGTTAAATGTTTTAGCTAATTCATATGAATATTTTTCTTTTTTACTCAATGTAATAATATTTTTATTAATTAAAGAATCTAAAGCTTTAGTTTTACCTAATTCACTTTTTAATAGATTATCTAATAGGTTAAATTTATCTATTATTTTTTGTTCATTTTTAGTTAATTCAATACTTTTTAAATTATTTCTATTTAAAGAATAGTATTCAACATAATGAATAATTGGTTTTTTATTTGCATAAGAAAAAGGTCTTAAACTTGGAGGTAACATAGTTTTAATTACGCCAATTAAAGGATAAAAATAATATTTCGACAATTTATTTGCCAAATTATATAACTCTTCATTAATTATTGGTTCCTCATCGATGACTTTATCAATAAAAGACATTCTATATCCATATTCTTTTTCTATTTCTTCTTTTGTTAAATTAGTATCTTCAACTTTGCTTACAAAAGCAAAAATATTATGTTGATTGTTAAAAGAAACCTCTACTCGTACTAAAGGTTTTATTTCTCCATCATATAAATATATAAAATTATTATTAATTTTTAATACAGAATGTTGAACTAATACACTAACTATTTTCATTAAATCATTTTATTTTTTATTATATCAATAATCTCATTTGCTGCTTGCTCAGGAGTATTATTAACAACTACATAATTATATAAACTCTGTTTTTTAAGTTCTCTTTTAGCTTTTTGAAGTCTCTTTTTAATTGTTTCTTCGTTTTCGGTTTGTCTACCTCTAATACGTCTTTCAAGTTCTTCTAAACTTGGAGGTATTAAAAAAATAGAAATTCTACCATCATCATTTATAGTCTTTTTAATAACTTGCTTAGCACCATTTGTTTCAATTTCAAGCAAAACGTTATGTCCTTCATTTCTAAGTTTTTCAACATAATCTTTAGGTGTACCATAACAATTATCAACAAATCTTGCATGTTCTAAAAATTTTCTTTTTTTAACAGCTTCTTCAAAAGCTTCATGACTTACAAAGAAATAATCAACTCCATCAACTTCACCATTTCTAGGTGAACGAGTTGTCATTGAAATAGAAAAAGATAAATTGATATCTTTATTATCCATAAGATACTTTCTAATAGTGCCTTTCCCAACACCACTAGGTCCACTTAAAATAATCAATAATCCTTTTTTCATATAAGAAATTATATACATATTTTATTCACTATTCAATTTAAATTAAGATATAATTTTATTGTGAATAAAATTGAGCACTTAACAAAAAGAATTGATGATATCGATAAAGTATTTAAAAATACTTTTTTAAACCATATACAAGTTTTAACAAATTTCGACTTTTTATTATGCTTTTCAAAGTCTAGTTTAGGATCAATATTAATATCTATTAATCCGTATAACCCATTTATTAAACAAGTTAAGGAAAAATTTTTAATTAACAATAAAAACTATTTTATTTCAAAAATAAAAAACAAAATTGAAAATGCTAAATTAACAAATATTGAAGTCTTAAATAATGATAATATTGTTGCTTTCCATTTTAATAAAACAAACGAGACATACGATAAATTTCATTACATTTTAATAATTGAATTATTTAAAAATAACTCAAATTTAATTTTAGTTGAATCAAATAAAATCATTGATGCATTGCATTTAAGAAGTTTAGAAACTAAACGTCCTATAATGATAAATATGACTTATCACCTTCCTAACGAAGTTTCATCAGTAAAAGAATTTGACCAAAAATTATTAGATTTTGAAGATGATTATATCAACAATATCGAAAAATCATGTCTTGATGAAAAATATGGATATGTTAAAAAAACATTAAAAGCAAAAATAAAATCATTAGCAACTAAAATAGATAAGGTAACAAAAGATAGAGGAGATGCTCAAAAAAAATTTATCTACAAAGATTTAGCAGATTATCTTTTAACAAATTTTGAAGAAGAGAAAAACAAATTAGAAATAAAATTTAATGGTGAAATATATAAATTAGATCCTAGATTATCTTTTGAAAAAAATATACAAAGATTATATAAAAATTATAAAAAAGCTAAGTCCACTATTGAGATTTCAAATAAATATATAAACGAA